>JAGWMH010000141.1 GCA_028871775.1 Betaproteobacteria bacterium | reverse complement strand
CTTCGGACTCGACCAGACCCTCACCATCGGCATCATCAGCGCGCTGAACCGCGAGATCGAGTCTGTCACACAGCGCAAGATCCGCGGCGTCATCCAGACCGATGCGGCGATCAATCCCGGCAATTCGGGCGGCCCGCTGCTCGATTCTTCAGGCCGGTTGATCGGGGTGAATACCATGATCTTCAGCCCGTCCGGAGCATCTGCCGGCATCGGGTTCGCCATTCCGGCGGATGAGATTAACCGCATCGTCCCGCGCCTGATCAGGGACGGCAAATTCGAGCGGCCGGTGCTCGGCGTTCAGTTTGCCCCGGCGCAGCTCATGACGACGCTCGGGCTCAAGAATGGCGTGGCCGTACTCGAAGTCGCGCAGGGCGGACCTGCGGAAATTGCCGGCATGAAACCTTTTACCCGGGATGTGTTCGGCAACGTCGTGGTCGGCGATATCATCATCGCCATTGACGGCCATCCGGTCAATAATACGGATGAGCTGCTTGAAGCCCTTGAAGCGCGTCAAGCCGGCGACATGGTCAGCCTGACCGTGTTGCGCGGGAAAAAACAGACAAGACAGAAACTGTCAGTGCGGCTGGCATCGCCGGATTGAGCGGCTGCTTGCCCCGGCTGGTCAGCGCGCAGCGCGCAGCGCCGGTTTGCCGGCCTGGCCGGACAACACTAACGGCACGCTGCCCAACCCGGCGCGCATTTTCAAATCAACGTTCAGCCGGCCGGATAGCTGCCCTCCGGGGCTGACATCAACCGTGCCGTTTGCACTCATTACTCCCGCCGAAATCTTGATCTGGCGGAGATGCTGGCCGCTGTTGTCTGCCTGCAGCACACCGCTCAGTTCATCAAAATGTGTGCGTCCGCCTGTTGCGCCACTGCGGTTGCCTGAACTTGCGGTTTCCACCATGTCGATGTTGTTGATGACCCCCTTCTTGACCACGAAGCTGCCATCCAGATTCAGCGCATTGGTCAGTTGCGGCAGTTTTGCCCCGCTCAGTGTAAAGCCGGCATCACCCTCCATTTCCCCGGTAACACCGAATTGCGGCAACGCGTTCTGCAACTCCATTGATCTCACGGTTATGTGCCCCTGCATCTGCCAGCCTTTCTGCCAGGTCAAGTTTGCGTTGCCCATCAGCGCCCCGCCGTACAGGCGCCCATCAATTTCATTAAACCTGGCGGCGCCTTCATCCACCTCGCCTTTCGCGTTAAATTCATTGAATGGGATTCCCGGCAGCAATGGCAGGCTGTTTTCCTTGATGTTCAACACAACCTGCCAGCGGGACTGCTGCGGCTTGAGTTCTATGCCGAGCTTGCCATTCTCGCTGCCCAGCACGACTTTGGTGAAATGCCCTTGCGCATCCAGATCGGCACTGCCACTGACTGACGGCAGGTTGATCCCTTCGCCGCTGACGCTCGCATTCCGCAACACCATATGCGCTATCGGATAACGCGCGTCACCGCCCGCCGCCTGCAACCAGCCCAGCGCCTTGTCGAAAGAGCCTGCGCTCAGCGTGAGGTTGTCGATTTCCGCCCTGCCGATCGCCTTGACCTCGGAGAACAGCGCAGACATGCCAAAATTCAACACCACATTGCCCGCTTTCAATTCCTGCGCGCTGCCCACGGAAACATCCTGCATTTCCAGTTTCGGCAAAGGCAACAAGGTTGCTTTCAGATGCCCGATATGCACCGGTTGCCGCATCTGCGCGGACATTTGATTTTCCATTTTTGCGGCATAATCCTGCATCGGCCAGACATAAGGCAACACTGCGGCCAGCAGCAGTGACAGGACAACCAGCCCGGCAGCTATCTTGCCCCACGGCAGCGGTTTGCCGCGTGTTCTGGCAATACGTGGCGCGGCCTTGACTTGCGGCATCTGGCCAGCCTGTTCCTTGCTCTCCGCTTTGGCTTGCTCCTGGGCTGCAGCCTGCGCCTTGGCGCGCTGCTCGGCCTCGGCCCATACCCTGGCCTGCTCCTCGGCCATCTTGCTGACAGCTTCGGCTTCGGCGCGCTGCTTGGCTGCCTCTTGCTCGGCATGGATACGCTCAGCTTCGGCTTCCTGTCGTGCCTTAAGCTCCGCTGCCGCTTTCGCCTCGGCATCAATCTCTGCCGATGCCTTCTGCGCAGCCTTTTCCGCTTGCGGTGCAGCCTTGGCCTCCTCCTGAACGGCGGCAGTTTCCTCGATTTTGGCAGGGGCTGCTTCCGGCGCCTCACTGTATGGCGCTTCGCCCGGCAATTGCGCGGGAGCCGCTGCGAATTTATCCAACCCATTCAGCGCGAACGGTTCGAGATTGATGGCAAACGAGGTGGGTTCCTGCCGCACTTTGGGCTGTTCGACAACCTCTACCTCCCCGCCCGTCACTTCGTACACCTGGTGCTCGCGCCCATGCTTGTCTTTTTCTGCGCCGCGATATTTGAGCAGATTGGCATATTCGGCGGTCAGTCGCGAAACCACGTCGTAATAGGGGCGCGAAATGTAGATGTGATCAGCCTTGGCAAAACTCATGATGCGCTGCGCATCATTGATGCCATCGCCTACCATATTGCTCTGGTCGTTCATATCCTTCACGATATTCACCGGACCGAGGTGGATGCCCATCCTGACTTTGAGCTCGGGGTAATCCTGATGTTTGTTTGCCGTTACCGCCTGGCGGAACTGCATGGCTACTTCAATCGCATCTTCGGGGTGTTGCAGGAAACCGATCGCCGCTCCGTCGCCGGTATCCAGAATGATGCGCTGGCTTTCATCGATGTCCTTGATGAACTCCGACACCAGTTTGTTGAACTGGGCTTTAAGCTCAATCTGCTTGGACACAGATTGTTTGGTGTACCCCACCACGTCGAAAAACAACACAGATGCAATCGTGCTGCGCGCCGAACCGGTATCCGCCTTGGCTTTGGCTGATGCGGCCTGCGTGGCTTGTTCTTCCGTTTCCGATTTGATTCTGGCTGCCTCCTGCTCGGCCTTGATCCGTGCAGCCTCCGCCTCCCGCCCGGCCTTTGCTACCGCCTCGGCACGCGCCCTGGCTTCAGCCTCCGCCTTCACTCTGGCAGCTTCGAGTTCCGCCTTCACCCGGGCAGCCTCGACTTCCTGCTTCAACTTCGCTTCTGCCTCGGCGGCCTCCCGCTCTGCCTTGATACGCGCCGCTTCCGCCTCGGCCCGCGCCCGCTCTGCCTCCACACGCGCCGCCTCTGCCTCCGCTTTTGCTTTGGCCGCATCCTGTTCAGCCTTGATGCGCGCGGCTTCCGCTTCGGCACGTGCTTGGGCTGCCTCTTGCTCGGCCTTGAGCCGTGCCGCCTCCGCTTGCTGTTTCGCCTTCGCCTCCGCTTCGGCGCGTGCCCTGGCTTCGGCTTCCGCCTTGGCCTTGGCCGCTTCGAGTTGCGCCCTGGCCGCTGCCGCTTCCTGCTCTGCCTTGATGCGCGCGGCTTCCGCTTCGGCGCGCGCTTTGGCAGCCTCCTGCTCAACTTTGAGCCGTGCCGCCGCTTCCTGTTTCGCCTTCGCTTCCGCTTCAGCGCGAGTCCTGGCTTCGGCTTCCGCCTGCGCTTTTGCCCTGGCTGCCTCAGCCGCCAGAGATTCCGAGGTTGGCGCACGCATGATCGAGGTAAAGTCGAGTTCCTCTCCCTCGCTTTCCACCTTCCTGGCCGGGATGGACATCTTGGGCGTGGCCATCTTTAATACACTGCCTGATTTGGCTTGGGCCTTGTCCTGAATGAATCCGCCTTCCACCAAGCTCTGCAACATGTCGGGCAGCTTCGCACGCAAGCTGGGGGCAGCCCGCTTCAACAGTTTCTCTACCGTGGATTCATCATCTACCAATGCCAAGGCACGCTTGACATCCTCGGGCAGATGGCGGGTGTGATTTTTTATTTCGCCCTCCCCCTTGAGGGTCACGACGAAAATGGTTTTGTTATCCATGGCAAATTATCTCACCTAAACTACCTGAACGGATGCCCAATTACTTCTTGGGAGCAGTTTCTTTCTCCTTGGGCGCAGTTTCTTTTTTCCCGTCCGTTTTTTCGTTCTTCTTCCCGAACAATTTGTTCAGCAGGTTACCTGCCTTGATACCCAGCGCCGTTCCCAACCCCGGTCCCAGCAATGCGGAACCCACTGCAGCACCCGCCAGCGCCGATTTGGTAGGGCGCAATACCGGGTCGCGCAACGTGCCGGAAACCATCAGCGGCATACTGATCAGTGTTGCGGTTCCCTTCAGATCGGTATCCAGCAATCCGCTCAATTGCTGTTGCGGAGTAACGTCCAGCCTGCCTTCCGCGTTCAGCACACCGGACGACACCTTTAATTTCCTGAAATGATACCCAACAGCATCTATCGATAGCAAGCCGGAAAGCTCGTCGAACCGCGTTGTTCCGCCCTTGTTTCCCTCTTTCAGCGGATTGCTCGCCGCCTGCACCAGGTCAACCTTGCCCAGCACACCATTTTTGATGTGAAACGCACCGTCGAGCTGCACATTCTGCGGGAAATATTCGAACTCTTTCAACTTGACGGAAAACTTCGCATTCGCGTCTATGGTGCCGGTCAGTGCCAGCTCGTCGTTGAACACTTCCACCACCGGTTGAATCGCGATGTCAGTCAGCGCCACATCCGCATTCACCAATGCATCCGCGCTGCGCACCACGGCGGAACCGCTCAAGGCGCCGCCATACAACCTGGCATTTAAATTGGAAAGCGTGTATTCCGCCAGGCTGCCGGACAGGCCCGCCTTGATTGCATCCACCACCAGCGGGCGCCGGGGACTGGCGGGCACATGCACTGTGGCGTTCTTTATTTCCACTTCCGCATCAAATTTAAGGTTGCCGGGCAGCGCCTGCACCTCCCTGCCGTGTGTACTCAGACGCCCCTTGCCATGCAGCCTGCCGGTCGCCGCGATGGGGTTGCCCAGCACAGGCAGCAGGCGTTCCACCTGCCCATCCAGAGCATCCAGCCGTGCCGTCAGCTTCCACACCGGCTGCCATTCCAGTAGCGCACCGCCCTCCAGATGTGCGCCGTAAGCATCGGCGGAAAATTTCTGCGCGTTAAACTGCGCGCCTGCCAGCACGCCGTTGACACTCAGACTGTCGAACACAATGGCGGGATAATTCGGCGGCGACCATGCGCTGGCCTGCGCCTCGATGGCGAATGCGTTGCCCGGCTGCGGGCGCACGATGGCGG
>JAGWMH010000140.1 GCA_028871775.1 Betaproteobacteria bacterium | reverse complement strand
CAGAGTGATACTACGACCCTGCCCGGTTTTGTCATCGCCAGTGTCCAGAACGTCGACAAAGTCCGCACGTACGGTGTCGAGACATCCTTGCAGACCGGGAATATGTTAATACGCGGCCTTGATCTTACCGGCAGCGTTGCTTATATCCATTCGATGATTGTGAAGGATGCTGCGAACCCATTGCTGGAGAATACATGGCAGCCGCTCGTCCCGGATTGGCGCGCAACACTGGTGGCTACCTACCATGCATCGGAAGATCTTTCGTACAGCCTGGGCTATCGTTTCAGCGGGCGCCAGCATAGCGGCCTCTTCAACACGGCAACCATGCAATACCCCGACCCGCATCCGGACGTCTATGGGGGGCGCAGTTCTTTCAATATTTTTGATGCCAAGATGCTCTATAAATTCGCAAAGCAGTGGACTGCATCCGTCGGCATCGACAACATTGGCGATGTCAAGTATTTCACTTTGTACCCCTACGCACAGAGGACATTTTTTGCCGGCGTGAGGTTTGATCATTGATATGGCTATAATGACAACATGAACTTGAGAATGGCTATATCCGGTGATACAGCAGGTCGACAGGGATGACGAATGCCTGAAATCCTGTCTCGCATGAAAAGCGAGAACCTGGCTGGTCTGCTGTTCGTGTTGGTGCTGCATGGCGCGGCGTTGTACGGGCTGTGGAGTTACCGCATCATCCCGACACCCGACGAGGCGATTACCCTGATGGTTAATCTCATCAACCCGCCGCTTCCTGAGCAGCCAAAACCGCTCCAACCTGTGCCGCCCAAACCTGCACCGCCCAGGCCAAGGTCGATTGAGCCACCGCCGCCCGAGCACCAGCATCTGGTGGCCGAAGCACCGGTGGTGCAGCCCGATGAGCCGGTTGCTTATGCGACGCCGCCTCCTGCATCCTCCGCAGTGGCCGAGGCGCCCCCCTTGGCTGAGGCGCAGCCGTTGCCGCCACAGCCGGTGATGTTGTCCGGCGAGTTGTCGGTGAGTTGTCCGGAGCGCGCGCCGCCCGAGTACCCAACATTTGCCAAGCGTATGAATGAGCAGGGCAAGGTAGTGCTGCGGGTTGAGCTTGGGGAAGACGGCCGAGTTGCCAATGCGACGGTGAAAACAAGTTCGGGCCATCAACGCCTCGATACTGCTGCGCTGAGCGCGGTGAAGGCGTGGCGCTGCAAGCCATCTGTGCGTAATGGTGTGGCAGTACGTGCCATGGCCATGCAGCCATTCAATTTTATTCTGGAGGAAAGGTAGTTATGGAACAGGGTCTGGGTTTCGCGCATTTTATTTCGCAAGTTGATGGCATGGGTAAAATAGTACTTGTCTTGCTGCTAGTGCTGTCAATTGCAAGCTGGTATTTGATGGTGACCAAGGCTGTTGCGAATTGGGGCGCGCGCAAGCGGGCGGATGCTTTCCTGAAAAAATTCTGGGACGCTTCTTCCTTGAAGGAGATGCAGGCGACGCTGAGTGCAGACAGTGCGGACAATGCGTTTTCCGATCTGGCGCGGCAAGCATTGATGGTCAACAGTGAGCAGCAAAGCAAAGTAGAGAAGCTGTTGGTGGCGGGCGGAACGGCGGAATATCTGACGCGCGTGTTGCGCAATGGCATAGATCAGGAAGCGCTCAAGGTCGAATACGGGTTGACGGTGCTGGCCTCGGCGGGTTCTGCCGCACCGTTTATTGGTTTGTTCGGCACGGTATGGGGGATTTACCACGCACTGGTGCAAATCGGCATGAGCGGGCAGGGCACGCTGGACAAGGTGGCCGGTCCTGTGGGCGAAGCACTCATCATGACGGCGGTTGGCCTGGCGGTGGCGATTCCGGCCGTGCTGGCCTACAACTCGTTCACCCGGCGTAATCGGATCTGGCTGGCACAGTTGGACAATTTTGCACATGATCTTTTTGCGCTGGTGACGGTAGGCGACAAGAAGAGTTGATGGTTTTTGCAGGTTGGCTTACGCAAAATCGCTAACCCAACCTACAGGAGAAATTTATGGCGATGGGAAGTTTTGATTCGCGCCGGCATCAGGGACCGATGGCGGAGATCAACGTGGTGCCGCTGGTGGATGTGATGCTGGTATTGCTGGTGATTTTTATCATCACTGCACCGCTGATGACCAACGCGGTCAAGATTGATTTGCCGAAAGCATCAAGCAACCCGAACATCACCAGGCCGGATCATATCGAGTTCGGCATACGCGAGGATGGCAGCTTGTTCTGGAGCGGCGAGCAGGTTGAAATGTCATCGCTTCCCGAGCGTTTCGCGCTGGAAGCAAAAAAACAGCCACAGCCGGAGTTGCATATCCGTGCCGATCGTTTGGCGCATTACGAACTGGTGGCGCAGGTAATGTCCCGTGCGGCAAAGGCAGGGATAGTGCGCATCGGATTTGTGACCGAACCTCAATAACTGCAAACTGTGCTGTCTGCTCCATGTTGTGGCGCATGCTCCATGCAGAATGGAAAATGATTATCCAAGAGAAGAACGTAACATGCATAAAACAATTTCGAACAATCGAGAGCAGGGACAAATGAGTAAAATTTCGCTCGGCTTCTTTCTTGTTGCAATGTGTTTGGGGTGGACGGTCCGGGCGGCTGATCAGCCAATCCACGCGGGACATCGCGCCTCGCCGCTTACTGAGCAGGAGCGGGAAAAAAAATGGAAGGATAGCCTCGCCAAACCATCGCTGGCCATCACCGCAGTTTTTGACGAGAAGGGGCGCTTGTGGCGCGTTTTGGCGCAGGAAAGACATGTTCTCGTAAGCCATTCGGACGATGGCGGCAAGTCGTACAGCCATCCGGTAAAGGTGAACGCTGAACCGGAGGACATTCTGGGGGACGGCGAGAACCGCCCCAAGATCGTCGTACGCAAAGGGGTGGTCTATGTTTCGTATACACAGGGATTGGCCAAGCCCATGACCGGGTATATCCGTTTCAGCCGCTCTGTGGATGGAGGGGAAACGTTTGCGCAACCGGTTACGGTCAATGACAATCTGGAAATTATCAGTCACCGCTTCGAAACGATGGGAGTGTATGACCGCGGACAGGTTTTTCTTGCCTGGCTGGATAAACGTGATTTAAGCGCCGCCACGAAGAAGGGCGAAAAATATATCGGATTGGGGGTGTATTACGCCGTTTCAGACGATAACGGTGCAAACTTTAACTCCAACGTCAAGGCTGCCGAACATGCCTGCGAATGCTGCCGCATGGCGATGGCGATGGATACGGACGGCACACCGGTCATCGCATGGCGCCATGTTTTTGGCAAGAACGTGCGCGACCACGCCATGCTGCGGCTCGACGGCAAGTCACAACCTATCCGCCTGAGCCATGACAACTGGGAAGTTGATGCCTGCCCGCACCACGGCCCGGCGGCTTCCATCGCCCGCGACGGCGTTTACCATTTTGTCTGGTTCAACAACGCGCCTGAACGGCACGGCCTGTTTTACGCGCATTCCTCCGACCAGGGCGGAAATTTTTCCAGCCCGTTGAATTTCGGAAATTTCAAGGCACAGGCCTCGCACCCAACAGTTTTAAGCCTGGGCAAGCGCGTCTTTATCGCCTGGAAGGAATTTGACGGCGAAGCCACCGGTATCTACCTGATGCATTCCATTGATGGAGGAAATATCTGGTCGGCGCCCCGCAAGATCGTATTCACCGCCGACACATCGGATCATCCGATACTGATCGGCGACGGTGAAAAGGCTTACCTTTCCTGGAATACCATTGGGGGAGGGCACCACCTCATTGCCTTGCCTGAGGGGATGCAATGAAATGGCTACCCGCCCTGTTGCTGTGCTTGAGCGCCACTTGCGCTTTCGCCGCGCAGGAGATCAAGCCTTTCGTGCGTGGCAGCCACCAGCAGATCATCGCCGCGCGCACAGGCAAGCCTTTCGTCATTGCTTTCTGGTCGCTTACCTGCACGAACTGCCGTGATGACCTGGCGCTGTTTGGCAAACTGGCAAAAAAATACCGCAATCTGAATCTGGTACTGGTTGCCACCGATACACCGGAACAAAAGCAGGAGATTGCGAACACCCTGCAACATTACCGCCTGGGGCGCGGCGAACCTTGGGTATTCGCGGACAGTTATACCGAAAGACTGCGCTTTGAAGTGGATCCGCAATGGTATGGAGAACTGCCGCGCACTTATTTTTTTGACGCCGCCGGACATTCGACCGCAGTCAGCGGCAAAATTGATCGTGACCAAGTTGAACGCTGGATACGTGAGAACGGGAAAAGCAGGTAATAGCATCCGCTCATACAAATGGCTATCTGGCGTTTTGTAGTGCACGGCCGGTGCGTTGTCACCAGCGGGTATCCGTGATATCCCCTCAGACGCAAACCATATTGGAAGAGGTTGGGAGTTTGGGAGATAGCTGGAGGTTTGGTAGAATGCCACCTGATCAGGTCCATTAGCAACCTTGTTTTCTGTCCCGCGAATTTCCCACGAAATAAAATTCAAAAGGTAAATCCAGTATGAATACCGAATCCATGTATTACATCGTTGAAAGCAGCAAGACCTTCGAGCAGGCCGCGACAGACCTGGACGCGGCGGTGAAACGCAACGGGTTTGGCGTGCTGCACATTCACGATCTGGGCAACACGCTGCGCGGCAAGGGCGTCGCCTTCGCCGAGCAATGCAAGGTGTTCGAGGTGTGCAACCCGGGGCAGGCCGGCAAGGTGCTTGCCGCCGACATGCGCCTGAATATGGCGCTGCCATGCCGCATCTCGGTTTACACCGAACGGGGCAAAACCCGGCTCGGTATGATCAGGCCGGTGCCCATGCTCGCGGCGCTGTCGCAGGACGCAACGCTGGTGCAGGTGGCGCAGGAAGTCGAAGCCAAGACCAAGCAAATGATGGATGAAGCCAAATAGTGTTTGCCTCCCGCGTGGCTGTCGCCTTGCAAGGCGGTGCCTGCGAACTGCGTTATTCAACGCCCCGCCAGGCCTCGTTTAATAAGCCGCCATGATGCTGTTACCCGTTTGGGCCGAGCAAATAAAATACCTGGTCGGTATTTTCGCCATTCTGAATCCGCTCGGGGCCATTCCCATTTACCTCAGCCTCATCGCAGATCGCCGCCCGGAGGAAATGCACCGCACTGCGCTTAAAACCTCCGTTGCAGTGGCGGTCATCCTGATTCTTGCAGTATGGGCGGGTGA
>JAGWMH010000139.1 GCA_028871775.1 Betaproteobacteria bacterium | reverse complement strand
GACGATAAGGAATGACCATGACCGAAAAACTCAAACCGGATTGGGACCCGAGATCCGATGCTGTCCTGCGCGATCAGCGTGCGGCCTACGATGAGATGCGCGAGCGGTGCCCGGTCGCCTACAGCGAATTCATGGGCTGGTCGCTGTTCCGGCATGAGGACATTACCCGCGTGCTCCACGATCACGAAACGTTCAGCAACGCGGTGTCGCAGCACCTCTCCATACCCAACGGGATGAATCCCCCCGAGCACACGGCATATCGACGCATCATCGAGCCGTATTTTGCTCCGGAGCGGATGGACGCCTTCGAACCCGCCTGCCGGGAAATCGTCGCAGACCTGGTGCGGAACGCGCTCGCAAACAGCGAGGTGGAGCTGATGGCCGATTTTGCCCTGCCCTTCGCGGTGCGCGTTCAATGCGCCTTTCTCGGCTGGCCGCCGACGTTGCTGGAACCACTGACCCGCTGGACCAAAATAAACTACGAGGCCACGCTCGCCCGAGACCTGCAGGCCATGTCGGAAATCGCGCGCGAGTTCGAGAGCTTCATCGACAGCATGCTTGAAACCCGTTCCCATACCGGGGCAAAGCCTGAACACGATGTCACCGCCGCCCTGATGCACGAAAAGGTTTGGGGGCGGCCGTTGAGCAACAAGGAAATTGCCAGTATTTTGCGGAACTGGACCGTCGGGGAGGTCGGCACCATATCAGCAGCGGTCGGCATCCTGGCCCACTATCTTGCGCAGTACTTTGAATTGCAGAAGCAATTGCGCGCCCAACCGTCCTTGTTGGCCGCCGCAATCGACGAGATTCTCCGGATTCACGGACCTCTGGTGGCCAACCGGCGCATCACGGCCCGCCCGGTGGAAATCGGCGGCCGAAAGATTGATGCCGGCGCCCGAATCTCGCTGATCTGGATCTCTGCCAACCGTGACAGCCGCGTCTTCGAGGATCCGGAGGCATTTCGGCTGGACCGCGACCCGACGGCGAATCTGCTTTATGGCGCGGGCATCCACGTCTGCCCTGGCGCTCCACTGGCCCGTATGGAGATGCGAATATTCTTGGAAGAACTGCTCGAACGCACCACCCGGATTCAACCCGCCCCGGGCAAGGCGCCGACCAGAGCCGTGTACCCCGCGAGTGGTTTTGCCACCTTGCCCTTGCGGGTCCGGTAAGCGCTATAAGCGGGGCTGATGTGGAGCCGGCCGAGAGTAGATGGATCTTGTGCAGGTCAGAAATTTTGCACTGTTATCGAGGATGCACCGGAAAATAAAGAACAAGGTTAATGGAAGATGTTGCAATCCCCTTGCTGCATTATAATGGCGGGGTTTCCTGTCCAGCGACGGGAACGTTGCCTGAGCTGAACCGATTTGCCGAACTTAACTATTTATAAAGGGGAATGCAATGAAAAAACTGATCGTGCTCGCATGTCTGGGTTTGCTATTTGCTGCATCCGCTCCCGCTTTTGCCGGAGCGCAGCAGGAAAAAATGAAGATGTGCAACAAGGACGCCAAGGAGAAGGCTTTGAAAGGCGATGAGCGCAAGGCGTTCATGAAGGAATGCCTGAGCAAGAAGGCCGAAGCGCCAGCTGAAAATAAGGCTGAGGCGGCACCGGCAGACAAAAAAGCCGCGCAACAGGAAAAGATGAAGAACTGCAACAAGGAAGCCAAGGAAAAAGCTATGAAAGGCGACGAGCGCAAGAAATTCATGAGCACATGCCTGAAGGGTTGATGGAAACCCTTTTGCCGACGAGCACGGCGGGATTTCCCGCCGTGGTTTTTTGTGGCGGCCATGCGTAAAAAAACCTGGCTTAGCTGGAGCAGTGGCAAGGACAGCGCATGGGCGCTGCATGTATTGCGCCAATCAACCGAATATGAGGTGGCTGGGCTGTTCACCACCGTCAACAGTGCGTTCCAGCGTGTTGCCATGCATGCGGTACGCATCGAGTTGCTGCATCGGCAGGCGCAGGTTGCCGGCTTGCCATTGCACCTGATAGAAATTCCTTACCCCTGTTCCAATGAACACTATGCCGCCGTGATGGCGGATTTTGTTGCGCATGCGCGCAATGATGGTGTGCGCTGTGTGGCATTCGGCGATTTGTTCTTGCAGGATGTCCGGCGTTACCGCGAGGAGCATATGGAAGGCACGGGTGTTGAAGCGATATTCCCGCTGTGGGGGATGCCGACGCGTGAGCTGGCCGGGGAAATGCTCGAGGGCAGTTTGCGCGCCTGCCTTACCTGTGTCGATCCGCGTGTGCTGCCAGCCGAATTTGCCGGGCGCGAGCTGTCACTGGATATGCTGGATGGCCTGCCGCCTGGCGTTGATCCGTGTGGAGAGCATGGGGAGTTCCACACCTTCGTGTTTGCCGGGCCCATGTTCACCCATCCACTCGACATTGAAGTTGGCGAGACAGTCGCACGTGATGGTTTTGTCTTCGCCGATTGCCGGCTAAGCGAGCCAGCCGTGGCAGGAAAACGCTGCTTTGCGCCGGGTGTATAATTCGCGCTTCTTCGATGCCGCGCGCTTTGCGCGGCATTCAATTACATAGTAGCCGATGATAAAAAAACTGTTCAAGCGAGTGTTCGGAAAGCCTGCCCAAGTCCGGGTGGAAGGCAAGTGTCGCATTATCCCTTTTGGTGTGCACGGAGTCGGCAGTGACGGCATCAGCCCGGCTGCGCGCAGGGTGACCGATGGCCTGCAGGCGGCGGGCTATAAGGCTTTTGTGGTGGGTGGTGCGGTGCGCGACTTGCTGCTTGGCCGCCACCCCAAGGATTTCGATATTGCCACCGACGCCACGCCGGAAGATGTGCGCCGCGTGTTCCGCCGTTCGCGCATCATCGGGCGGCGTTTCCGCCTGGTGCATGTGATGTTCGGCGAGGAGGTGGTGGAGACCTCCACTTTCCGCCGCATGATCGAAGCGGAAGATGCACAGACCGACGAGCATGGACGCCTGTTGCGCGACAACGAGTTTGGCGACCAGGAACAGGATGCGGCGCGGCGCGACTTCACCGCCAATGCGCTGTTCTACGACCCCGCCACGCAGGAAATTTTCGACTACCACGATGGCTATGCCGACATCCGCGCCAACACCTTGCGCATGATCGGCGAGCCGGCGGTGCGCTACCGCGAAGACCCGGTGCGCATGCTGCGCGCGGTGCGCCTGTCGGCCAAGCTGGGCATGCAACTGGATGCCGCCACTGCCGCGCCCATCTTCGGCATGAAGGAACTGCTCGGCAACGTGCCGCAGTCGCGCCTGCTGGATGAGATGCTCAAGTTGCTGCTGTCCGGCCATGCGGAGGAGTGCATCAAGAAATTGCGTGCGATGGATTTGCACCACGGCCTGCTGCCAATGCTGGACGTGATCCTGGAGCAGCCGATGGGCGAGAAATTCGTCATGCTGGCGCTGCAGAATACCGACCAGCGCATCCGCGAGGAGAAATCGGTATCGCCCGCCTTTTTGTTCGCCGCGCTGCTGTGGCATGAGGTACTGTCAGACTGGAAGGCGCAGCAGGATGCGGGTGAGCGCCCGGTGGCGGCATTGCACACAGCGATGGATGCGGTGCTTGACAGGCAGCGTGCGCAACTCGCCATTCCTCACCGCCATGACGCGATCATGAAAGAGATATGGCTGACGCAGCCGCGCTTTGAACAGCGGGGCGGGCAGCGTCCTCTGCGCTTGCTGGCATTGCCGCGCTTCCGCGCTGCTTACGATTTCCTGCTGCTGCGCTGCGAGAGCGGCGAGGCGGATGCCGAACTTGGGTTGTGGTGGGATGAGTTCCAGGATGCGCCGGATGAACGCCGCGCCGAAATGCTGTTACCGGACACCGCAGGCCCAAAGAAGCGCCGCCGCCGCAAGAAACCGGGCGCAGCAGGCAAACCGGCGGCAGCGGATCAACCGGATGAGGCAGTTCAGATAGCGCTGCCCATTGAGTAATGGCTGGTGAAAAACATACGGCCTTCGTCGGCCTCGGCAGCAACCTGGACGACCCTCGCAGCCAGGTTCTGCGCGCCTTGCAGGCACTGGATGGCCTGCCCCACACCCGGGTGCTGGCACGCTCCTCGTTATACCGCAGCGCACCGGTGGGTTATCTGGAGCAGCCGGATTTCATCAATGCGGTGGCGCAACTGGAAACGGCATTAAGCCCGCGCGCCCTGCTGGATGCGCTGCTTGGACTGGAGCGCGAATGCGGCCGCACGCGCGAATTCCGCAATGCGCCGCGTATACTGGATCTGGACGTGTTGCTGTATGATGATCTGCGTTGTCACGAGCACGGCCTGACCATCCCGCATCCGCAGATGCACGAGCGTGCATTCGTGCTGCGTCCCTTGCTGGAGATCGCGCCGGGCTGCGTGATCCCCGGCATCGGCCCGGCGGGAAAAGCGTTGCAAGGCTGCCGGCAACAGCAACTGGAGAATATAACGCATGCCCCCTAAACAGAAAGCAATGACATTGACCGACTTGCAGGCGATGCGCGGCAAGGGCGAAAAAATCGCCGTGCTGACCTGCTACGACGCCAGTTTCGCGGAAATGCTCGAAGCCGGCGGCGTGGATATCCTGCTGGTGGGCGATTCGCTCGGCATGGTGTTGCAGGGCCACGACACAACCTTGCCGGTCACCCTGGACGAAATGGTTTACCACACGGCTTGCGTGGCGCGTGGGGCGAAACGCGCGTTCATTTTCGCCGACATGCCCTTCGGCACCTTTCAGGCCAGCCCGGAAAAAACTTTTGAACATGCCGCGCGGCTGATTGCGGCTGGCGCGCAGATGGTCAAGCTCGAAGGCGGGGCGGTGATGGCCGGCACCATTGCCTTTCTCACACAGCGCGGCATCCCGGTATGCGCCCACATCGGCCTGACGCCGCAGTCGGTGCACCAGATGGGCGGCTACCGCGTGCAGGGCAAGAATGAAGCGGCTGCGCAGCACCTGTTGCAGGACGCGCTGGCGGTCGAGCAGGCGGGCGCCGGTTTGCTGGTGCTGGAAGCGATGCCCGCCAGCCTTGCCGAAGAAATCACCGGGAACATTTCCATCCCCACCATCGGCATCGGCGCGGGCGCGGGCTGTTCCGGCCAGGTGCTGGTGCTGTACGACATGCTGGATATCTATCCCGGCACCAGGGCGCGCTTCGTGAAGAACTACATGCAGGGCGCCACCTCCATCGCCGATGCCGTGGCGCGCTACGTGGCCGAGGTGAAGGCGGGCACATTCCCA
>JAGWMH010000138.1 GCA_028871775.1 Betaproteobacteria bacterium | reverse complement strand
GGATCACTGCGCCGCACGCGCGCCGGGTCGGTGGGCATGGTGCGGATTTTCCTGGTCACGCTGGCCTCGTCTTCGCGCAGGGTGATGGTGTTGTTGTAGGACTTGGACATTTTCTGCCCGTCCAGCCCGGGCATCTTCGAGGCCGCGGTGAGCATGGCTTCCGGCTCGGACAGGATCATCTTGCCCGTGCCTTCAAGGTAGCCGAACAGGCGCTCGCGGTCACCCATGCTGAGGCTCTGCTGCTCATCCAGCAGGGATTTGGCGGATTCCAGCGCCTCGTCGTCGCCCTGTTCCTGAAAGCGCGCACGCAGCTCGGCATACAGCCTGGCCTTCTTGCTGCCCAGCTTCTTGACCGCCGCCTCGGCCTTTTCCTCAAAGCCGGGTTCGCGTCCATAGATGTGGTTGAAGCGGCGCGCGATCTCGCGCGTGAATTCGATATGCGGTACCTGGTCTTCGCCCACCGGCACATGGGTGGCGCGATAAATCAAAATGTCCGCGCTTTGCAGCAGCGGATAGCCGAGGAAGCCATAAGTGCCCAGATCCTTCTCCGACAATTTCTCCTGCTGGTCCTTGTAGGTCGGCACGCGTTCCAACCAGCCCAGCGGGGTGATCATCGAAAGCAGCAGATGCAACTCGGCGTGCTCCGGCACCCTCGATTGGATGAACAGCGTGGCGCGCGCCGGGTCAACGCCGGCTGCCAGCCAGTCTATCACCATGTCCCACACATTCTGCTCGATGACCTGCGGCGTGTCGTAGTGCGTGGTCAGCGCATGCCAGTCGGCAACAAAAAACAGGCATTCGAATTCCTGCTGCATCTCCACCCAGTTTTTCAGCACACCGTGGTAATGCCCCAGATGCAAACTTCCGGTGGGACGCATCCCGGATAACACGCGATCAGCAAACATGGTTTTTCACAATCCAAAAATAAAACTTATTAAGCGCATCAGCCCGACTATTAGCGGCATCAGTATCCAGCCCAGCAATGGGGTAAACGCCATGAAGATCAGGATGAACATGCCATACGGCTCCAGCATCGCCAGCTTGTACGCCTGCCGGTGCGGCAGCATGCTGACGGCAATGCGCCCGCCATCCAGCGGCGGCAGGGGCAGCAGATTCAGCGCGATCAGGACGACGTTGATTTTAATCCCAATCCGCGCCATTTCCAGCATCGGCTCGGCGAAATAGTTGCCCGGAAACGACCAGGCCAGCTTTGCCAGCAATCCCCAGCACAGCGCCATAAACAGGTTGGCGGCCGGGCCTGCCAGCGCCACCCACAACATGTCCTGCTTGGGGCGGCGCAACGCACCGAAGTTGACCGGCACCGGCTTGGCCCAGCCAAACAGGATGCCGCCCAGCCACAGTGTCAACAAGGGCAGCAGGATGGTGCCCACCGGGTCGATGTGGCGCATCGGGTTGAGGCTGATACGGCCCTGCTGATAAGCCGTCATATCGCCGAAATAGCGTGCCACGTAGCCGTGCGCCGCCTCATGCAGGGTAATGGCAAAAACGATGGGAAGGGCCGCGATGGCGATGGTTTGGATCAGTTGATCGAACTGCATTTATTTCTCGATTTCCAATTGGGCAATCTCAAACGGGGCGACATCGCCCTTGCCGCGCCGAACCAGCACGGGGGTTACACCGGTGAGATCGATCACTGTGGTAGGCTCCAGCCCGGCTGCGCCGCCATCCAGCACCAGGTCAACCTGGCGATCAAGACGGTTGCGGATTTCTTCCGCATCGCTCAAGGGATGTTGCTCACCCGGCAAGATCAGGGTGGAGCTTAACAAAGGCTCATCCAGTTCTTCCAGCAGCGCCAGCGCCACCGGATGGTCGGGAATGCGGATGCCGACGGTGTTGCGCTTAGGGTGCTGCAAGCGCCTGGGCACTTCCTTGGTGGCATCGAGGATGAAGGTGTAGCTGCCCGGCGTATTGTTTTTCAGCAAACGGAACTGCACGTTGTCCACCCGCGCATAGCGTGCAAGTTCGGACAAGTCGCGGCACATCAGCGTCATGTAGTGGCTGTCATCCACACCGCGTATCCGGCGGATGCGCGATACGGCAGTCCTGTCGTCGAGATGACAGCCCAATGCATAGGAGGAATCGGTGGGATATACGATTACCGCGCCATCGCGCACCATGGCTGCGGCTTGCCTGATCAGGCGCGGTTGCGGGTTGTCCGGATGGGTGACGAAAAATTGTGTCATATTTTAGAATCAAGTAACCAGGTATTAAGTGAAAAGTGACCTGTGATGGGGCTGGGCGCATCACCCATCACTCATCACGCAGTTATCATTTATTTTCCCACAACTGCCACACCGGGCGGCAGCCCAGCGGAAAATCGGGCAAGCCTCCCAGGTCGCGGTAGCTTTCGCCGGGGCCGTGAAAGTCCGAGCCGCACGAGGCGAACAAGCCGTATTCCTCGGCGTAACGGGCGAACTCGGCATATTGCTCGGGCGTGTGGGCGCCACTCACCACCTCTATCCCCTGCCCGCCCAAATCGGTAAATTCGCGCAGCAGCTCACGCAGGGTCGTGCTGCCCATATGTTTGCGCCCGGAAGTGTAGCGGCCCGGGTGCGCCAGCACGGCAATGCCGCCGCTGCCGCGTATCCAGCTGACAGTGTCCGGCAACGTCGCCCATTGATGCGACACATAGCCCGGTTTTCCCTTGACCAGGTAATTGTTGAACACGCTGCGCACATCCTTGGAGTAGCCGCTCTCCACCAGAAAACGGGCAAAGTGCGTGCGTCCGATGATGCTCGGGTTGCCCGCATAACGGTAGGCGCCTTCCAGCGCGCCGCCGATGCCAACCTTGGCCAGCGACTCGGCCATCAGCTGCGCGCGTGCACCGCGCCCGTTGCGCACAGCATGCAGGCCTTCAACCAGCGGCGGGTAGGCGGGATCGATGCGCAGGCCGACGATATGCAGGGTGTGGCTGCCCCAGCTCACTGAAACCTCCACGCCGTTGATGAACCCGATACCGAGCCGTGCAGCGGCTTCCGCCGCCTCGGCCAAACCGGCGATATCATCGTGGTCAGTCAAGGCAAGAAATTTCACTCCGCGCCCGGCAGCCCTCGCCACCAGGTCGGCTGGCGTCAGCAACCCGTCGGAAACGGTGGAATGGCAATGCAGGTCGTAATCCAGCATGGCAATCAGGCAGCGGCCTCGCCGCCGCCCTTCTTCATGGCTTTCCCCTCTTCCGCCCGTTTGCGGCGCACTTCTTTCGGGTCGGCGAGCAGCGGACGGTAAACCTCGATACGATCCTTATCACGCAACACCGCATCTGCCCTGGTCAATTTCCCGTAAATGCCAAACTTGTTCTTGTCCAGGTCTATCTCCGGATATTTTTCCATGACGCCGGAAAGCTTGATCGCCTCGGCCACGGTGGTGTGTTGCGGTATTTGCAGCTGCAACAATATCTGCTCGTGCGGCAACGCATACACCACTTCAATGTTGATCTTGTCATTCATTTATTCGCATAAACCTTTTCTGCACGCTGGACAAAGGCATCTACAAAACTGTTGGTGATGTAATGAAAAATGGGGCCTAACACTTTTTCCAGCAACTTGTGGGAAAACTCATAACTCAACTTGAGCTCTATTTTACAGGCAGATTCGGAAAGCGGTATGAAATGCCAACTGCCGTCGAGATGCTGGAACGGGCCATCCTTCAATGTGATGTCAATGCAACGGTGAGTCTGGCGCACATTTTCCGTGGTAAAGCTCTGCTTGATGTGGTGATAATTAATATGCACCGTCGCATGCACGGTCTCGCCATCCACCGAAGTGACGCTGGCTCCACCGCACCAGGGCAGGAACTGCGGGTAATCTGCCACATTGTCCACCAGTGCGAACATCTGTTCGGCACTATAGGGGACCAGCACCGATTTTTCGACTGACGCCATGCTTCAGGCCATGCGCTGTGCAGTCAGGCCGGCACCGAGCAAGCCAGCCTGCGGGTTGGTCACGATGTGCAGCGGCAGGGTTTCGAGCAGCCCGGCAAAGCGCCCCTTGTCCAGGAAGGCGCGCAGAAATGCTCCCTGCCGCAGGGTTGCAGCAATTTTTGCCGCAATCCCCCCTGCCACATAAACGCCGCCGCGCGGCAGTGTGGCAAGCGCCACATTGCCCGCGAACGCGCCATAAATCCGGAGGAACAAATCCAGCGCCATGCGTGCAGCGGGTTCATCATCCCGCTGCGAAAATTGCGTTATCGCAGCCGCGGCATCTCCCTTCTTTGTCGCCGCAACAAGCTGCGCCGATGGTGTGCCCCGGCCCGTGTCGCGCAAAAATTCGAAAATCGCGATCAGGCCGGGGCCGGAAACGATGCGCTCGTAGGAGACATGGCTGTGGCGCCGCTGCAAATACTGCAACAGTTCACACTGGATGGCATCGGCCGGGGCAAAATCCATATGCCCGCCTTCGGAGGGATGCACCGCATAACTGTCATCCTGCCAGGAAAGCCAGGCCACCCCCAGCCCGGTACCCGCACCAACCACCGCACGCACGCCCTGTGCCTGTGGTTTGCCTGCCTGCAAGGTCAGCAGGTCGGCAGGCTGCAAGGCCGCAACACTCAATCCCACGGCCTCGAAATCGTTGATGAGAGAAATGCGGGAAATGGCAAAGCGGGCGGCAAGCGCATCCGCATCCACCTCCCATGGCAGATTGGTCAGCTTCACCCGCCTGCCGGAAATCGGGCAAGCCAGCGCAAAACAGGCGGCGGTGACGTCGGATGCGTCTGCCTCGCGCAAGAATTCATCCAGAATTTCCGCCAGCCCGGCGTACCCTGCATTGGCATAGGATTTTTGCAGCAATGGCTCACGCGCCCTGTCTGCCGCGCTGATCTGCAGCAGCGTCTTGGTGCCGCCAATGTCACCCGCAATAAAATGATTCATGGTTGGCTATGGTATCCGATTTCCAGATTATTTTTCGTGATTGATCAGGGTCAATTACTGTAATCTGGATAGCCTGAATCCGTGGTTATGTAGTAGGCTCACGTGACCGCAAGGGCCGCTTGGTGCCACAAGTAGACTCACAAGTTGCCCACGCGGTTGCGTGAGCAGCGGCATGGGCGTAGTTTGTACTCAAGGGTCTGCGTCGATAAGAGGATTACGAAATGGATCAATTGCTGAAACATGTGTTGCTGGTTTGTGTTTGCTGCTTTGCGTTGGCCGGACAGGCAATGGCCGACTCGTTATCGGATGCAAAAACTGCATACGACGCGGGTGATTACGAACAAGCCGCAA
>JAGWMH010000137.1 GCA_028871775.1 Betaproteobacteria bacterium | reverse complement strand
AAGGTGGAGGCGCTTTATCGTCTGCCACGATAAGGTTCAAGCTGCAGGGTGTTTCTTCGGTGCCGAACCGATGCATCAGCGCATGCACGCCCCATGACGTTGCTACCAGGCAGCCCAGCACAAACACATATGGCGCGGCGCGGGTGATCCATTCTTTCCATTGCTTGCTGCCTTGCCCCGAGGTGCCAGCGCTTTTGCCAAGGATGATGCCGGCGAGCGAATGGGCAGCCCAGGCCAATCCACCGGCGGCGATGAATTGGGACTTCAGCATGTTGAGCAGGGGCGGCGCATAGATCAGCAGGGCATGGATGCCGGCCCATGCCGCCGCAACCAGCAGGACATACCCTCCCAAGCGCGCCCACCATTCCAGTTGGCTTACGCGAAACATGCGCGCCATCAATCCCTGGTGCAGCACCAGGATCAGACAGAAAATCATCAGGAGCAGCGGAGTGCCGAAGCCTGCCGCCCACCACAGGCGAATGTCTTCGCTTTGTTGTGCGATGACATGAGACAACTGGTATATCAGCCATCCGCCGAAAGCGCCTGCGATCACGGCGCTCAAGATGCTGCCTACTGCGAACTGAAGTGGCGAGGAAGAGGCTTGCTCAGCGGTGGGCGAGGATTCTTCGGAACTGCCCTCATCTTGTGTGTGAGAGCACTGCGCGCAGCGCTTCAATTCAGGCTTCATCAGGGAGTAGAGTGCGGCGATTACCCATGGCAGGACGTAGATGATTGCCCACATTCCGGCGATAACTATAGGCGACCAATAGGCTTCAATCGCGGTCAGCATGGGTGAGGAGATTTGATCGCCACTGGAGATCAACGGCAATTCGTGGAGCACTAATTTGAGCAGGCTGATCTGGTCTGTTTTGCTTTGATCGACGGTATCCGTCCATGCATTCGTCAAAGAACTGGTCGAATAAATCCACAGGCTCATTCCGTAAGCTGCGGCTACCGCAATGAGAATGATCCAATTTGTTGGCTGCCGGGCTTCTTTTTTTGTTGTCGCCATATTCTTGCTGCATGCACAGCAACACAACTTCGGCAAATACGCGACACACAGGGCAATCGCGCAACATATCAAGACTACGCTCAGCAGTAACCATAGGTTCGAGTATTGTGTCCCAAGCCACCCGATGCCGTTGAGTGTCAGCAACACCATTTGCAGCAGCAAGATGAGCGACGCGAAGAATAAGCCAAGAGTAGCCTGATTGAGCAACGTATTGCGCAGCCAGGTGCCAATTGCCGCCAGCGTGTCGCCCGACAAGCCTTTTTTTGGTGTCAAATAGTTGCTGTACTGGCGCAACCAGGTAACGGACTCCGATTCGAGGCCGGTTTTTTTATTGTCTTTTATCTCGCTCTGGAACTGGTTAATCTCATCCTTGTTGCCCTTGGTACGGTGTAATTGCGCGGAAAGCCACGAACCGATATACCCTCCTCCGGAAACCGTGGACAGGTAATCGAATCTACCCAAGAGGCCGTTCCTGGCAAGCGATTGAATGACTCCGAGGTTGAAAGTTGCGCTTCGAATCCCGCCCCCGGAAAACGCCAGGCCCACCAGCCTGTTTCTGTCACACTCCGGAGAATGTTCCTTTAATTCGGCAAGCTCATCTTCAAATACTTGCTTAAAATTAGTGGACCCTGATGGTCTGCTTGCTCCGTTCGCTTCAGAGTTCATGGGCTTTCCTCTCAGTGGCAATTCAGCTTTACTAATCCTGCTTATTCCGGGTAAGCAGCCTTTTCAAGGCACTCGATATATCTGTCCATGGGGTGATGAAGAAGACCTTTTTTCCACTTGTCCGAATTCAATATTGATTCAATGACCCCCTCGGCTCGATCGACGATTTGGTCAAACCAGTCCATGGTGTCGTCCTCATTTCCCTTATCATCGAAATATCTGAAAGTTCCAACATGGCTGTATCCTGATATGCGAGGCGGCACTCTTGGCACCATGTCTGCATTATTGACGTAGCGGAATGTCTGCGTGCTAAAGTCACTGTCAAACCTGTTTGCGAAGTCGCGGTTGCCAGCGCGCGGCTGGCCGAAGGTGTATAGCCCATTGATCGGTTCATCTTTCTCCAATCGCAGTTTCGCGGCGGCCAGTGTTGCCAGGGCACCCCCCAGGCTATGCCCTGTAACCCAAAGTGAGCGGCTTTTACGGTTTTCTCTTATGTAATTCCAGATATCACTCCAGACATAATTGAGCGCGATAAGGAATCCTTCATGAACCATTCCGCCGGGTCCGGCCGTGAATGCAGCATTAAAATCGGTGGACCAGTCTTTGGGGTTCGTTGGTTCTGTTCCCCGAAATGTGAGCACAAGTGTTTTGTCATTGCCGGCGATGAATGCTTGGGTGTCTTTGTGCTCAAAAAACTCAAAATCATGCAGCCCCCACTTGGCTATATTTTGTTGAATGACGTTCTTGTTGGCATAGGCTATCTTTGATGCCATACCAAGCCAATATGCATTTATCTTTGAAAACGCTCGGGTGTTATTTTCAAAATCTTTCATGATGTTCCTTTTTCTGTATGAATTTAGCGTTGGGGGCTTTTGTTAGAAAGAACGCTATTGATTGCAATATGCCGGTATGACCTCTGCTGTCAATCAAAGAGTCCAACGGGTTAAGCGGCGAGTAGTGTTGCATAGTATCGCTGCGTAAACGCAGCAGGTGACAGGTAGCCCAGCCTTTTCTGCTTGCGTTGTCTGTTATAGAAGACCTCGATGTACTCGCTGATCTCCTGTTTTGCCTGTTGCCGAGTCTGGAATTTGCAGTGATGCACCAGTTCGTTCTTGAGCGTTCCCCAGAAACTCTCCATCGGCGCGTTGTCCCAGCAATCCCCCTTGCGGCTCATGGAAGCTTTCATGCCGAACTGGCGCAACAGCTTCTGGTAATCCCTCGCACAATATTGGCTGCCGCGATCAGAATGGTGAATCAGCCCCTTGGGCGGGCGCTTGGTCGAAACCGCCCGGAACAAGGCTTGCATAACCAAGGATTGGCTCATACGCTCACACATGGCATAGCCCACCAGTTCGCCATTAAACAGGTCTTTCAGGCCAGCCAGATACAGCCAGCCCTCGTCAGTCGGGATGTAGGTAATATCCGATACCCACGCCTTGTTCGGCGCACTGACTCCAAACTCCCGGTTCAGCAAGTTGGGCGCAACCGGCAATTTATGCGCGGAATCTGTTGTTACCCTGAACTTGCGCTTCTGCTTGCAACGCAGGCCCAGCTTCGAGCGCAGCTTCCTAATGCGGTATGGCGTAGCCTGTACGCCATGATCTGCCAAGTCACTGCGCAGGCGTTCTGCACTATAGCTCTCCCGTGTGCGCCGGTGCGCCGCCATAATTTCCGCTTCCAGCCGCATATTCTCCTGGCTGCGCACGGACGGTGGGCGACCCCGCCATGCATGGTAACCGCACTCCGACACCCCAAGAGACCGGCACATCAGCGCTACCGGGTAGCTTTGTCGCAAGGACTCAATTCGACCATATTTCACCGCGACTCCTTCGCGAAATAGGCCGTGCACTTTTTTAGGAAATCGCGCTCCATCCTGGTTTCCGCTAACTCTCGCTTCAGTCTTGATAGCTCCATTTCCATCTCAGTCAGCGGCTTCTGGTTCTTGCCTATCTCTGCCAGCTTGCCTTGCCCGGCTGCAATCACCCAGTTATTCAGTGTCGCCTTCGGCAGGGATAGCCGTTTTGCAACCTCGGCCACTGACAAGCCACTTTCCTGGTATGTTCGTACCGCCTGCTCTCTGAATTCAGAGCTGTATTGCGCCCTCGGTAATTTCTCCACCTTCGTCCTCCGTTTCTGTTCCTATTTTACGAAACGTTGGATTCTTTGAAATTCAGCTTACGTCATTCCCATTTGTTGCGACTTGTTCAGACCTTCCTTAGGCGACATGTTAATATCAGCTGTGCCACAAGGTGTAGGTGTAGCTGGAACTGGCAACATCCGTTACATGCGTCCAGCAGCGTGCGCCGGATCCTCTCGGGCGGGATGTCACAAGCCGAAAATTTTGAGAACTACACTCAATTCGCATCAGCCGCAATGACGCGTGCCCCTATCAACAAGGTACTAAATCGGCATCAGTTCAGTTAAATGAGCAATTTCGTCGTTAGCTTTTCAAGGAAACTGTTTATCCTGCGAACCCGCTCGTTTTCCGGGCTAATACTTGCTTGCCTGCTGGTGTTTGCGGTGCCTTTGACCGTTCCGCTAATTTACGGCGCCAAATCCATCAACCAGCTCTCAAAGCAGGTGCGGCAGATGGTGCACCAGGTAAAGCAGATTGAGCGCTACAGCAAGATTCTGGTGAGCCAGTTGGAGAAGATGGAGCACAGCGTCAAGCTCTCGCACATTCTGAATGATGCGTCCGTACTGGATGGCTATTACCAGAGCCGCAGCAAGTTTCGCGAAGCATTGGCGGGACTTTCCGCCCTGCAGCTAACCAAGAGCCAAATGGCTCTCCTTGAGAAGGTAGATTCCTTGGAAGCCGAGATTTTTCTGCAGATCAGCAAATTGTCTGCCGGGCATGAAAAGCCCAAGCATTTGCGCATCGATTTCGCTGGGTTGCAGGATTCGGTGAATGCATTTTTATCCAAGGGCGACGTCCCGGTTGAGCGCAAAATGGACACCATGCAGGCTATGGCGGATGACGCAAGCCGCATCACGCTCTGGCTCGTGGTGCTGATGATGCCTTTCGCCGTGCTGTTGGCGTTCAGCGTTTCCCGGTTGATCACCACTCCGATTCAACAAATCAATGGCGCGATACAGTCCATGGGCAGCGGCGGGCTGTCGAAAGCCGTGAAAATTGACGGGCCGCAGGACTTGCAACGGCTGGGCGAAAAGCTGGAGTGGCTGCGCGCGTCGCTGCTTGAGCTGGAAAGAGAGAAGACCACGTTCCTGCTGCATGTCTCGCATGAGCTCAAGACGCCGCTCACCTCGATCCGCGAAGGCGCGGGGCTGCTCAGCGAAGGCATCGCGGGGCAGCTCACGGACAAGCAAAAGAAAATCGCGGCAATTCTCCTCGCCAACAGCATACAGCTGCAGAAGCGGATTGAGGATCTCCTGAACTTCAATGCGCTGCTCACCGGAAAAACCGTGCTTGCACAGAAAACCGTGGCAATCCGTCCGGTGATTGAAGGCGTGATTCAGGATCATCGTCTCGCGCTGGAAAACAAGGAGCTGAAAACTGAACTGCTCTGCCCGGATTGTACAATTGAGGGTGATGAACAGAAGATCAGGATCATCGTA
>JAGWMH010000136.1 GCA_028871775.1 Betaproteobacteria bacterium | reverse complement strand
TTACCGAGAAGCAGGCATCGGCATCTGAAGATTGCTGGCTGACTGCTAAGGATGACTGGGGTGTGATCCCTGAAGTAGATTGCTTATACTTCGGCTATTTCGGGAGGCTGCCGCCTCCCGCCGCGAACCGCACCAATGGCAAACACGCATGCCCCGAATAAAATGAGGAGCAGATACTGGTAGGCAGGCATCCCGCCGCGCAAGGACAGCAGGCTATCCAGCAAGCCCAGGAGCATCAGGATGAATCCTATTATTTTGGTCTTGACGCCGCGACTGCAATACTCAGCTTCTTTCATAGCATGTCCTTTACGACTATCAGGCAGCTGATTTGGCGCTGCGCGCCCACCAGAGCAGGCCGCCTAAAAACAGCCCTGCAACAATCAGTGCTGTAATAAGAGGTTTGGATCCAGTTGCCGGTTTCAGCAGCAGCCAGTACCAGGTTGTCATGGTGTGCTTCGAACCCTTTTCGCTGTTGCTGCCATCCCATGCAGCAAATGCTATAGGAATAAAACGGCCTTCGCTGAACTGGATATCCTTGTCAGCCGAAGAAGTGGTGAGCGGCCTGGTTATCAACACCTTCCAGGTACCGTCGACATAACTCGACTTCGCTTTCAGGCCGACCCCGGCAGCATCGCGTTTCTCGATTTCCTTGAACCCTTTGCTGTTGAGAAGGTTGACGGTCTCGCCTGCGTCCTTGGTGCCACTCTTCCAGTGCCAGATATTCACCGGGTGAGTCGCATCACCCATACCGAAATAAGGCTTTTGCATTTCCTTAGGTATCTCGACGGGCAGTTGCACCGCTACACCGTCTTCCGCAATCGGTGCATCTGCGATCTTCTCCGCAGCATCGTCTCCGGGAATGCTCTTGGTGCGATCGTCCCATTCCAGCAGCATCGCAACGGTCTTGTCGTTGTACATCGCCCGCACCGTGATGGTGTCATCGGAAGGTGTGAAAAAACGCTCTCCCCCGATGATCTGAGGAACCAGATAAAAAGTGGTGGGCGAGGTTTTTTCCCAGCGCTCATCTTCCACGGTGCTCGGCAATTCGCCCTCCACCTTATCCGCCTTGACAACGGTGTTTTCCGCATTGACTGTCTTATCTTTGCCCTTGGCCAAGGAAGCTACATAGTTGGCCACATGCCAGCGCTCCTCTTCCGTGAGCTTCTTCTTGCTCTTGGGATCGGCAAAGGACGGCATCTCGGTTCCGGCAATGCCCGTGGAAATCCGCGTGTAAATGTCCTTAGGATCGTTGCTGCCGCGGAAGATCCATGGCTTGGTCAGGTTGCGTGGCCACGTGCGCTCGCCGGCATCACCCTTGAGCCGCTTGCTGGCGCTGCCTTTGCCGGCCTTGCCATGGCATTCCACACAGCGGTCGCCCTCTTCAAACAGCTTCTTTCCCTTCTCTATGCTCTCAGCCGAACTCTTGATCTGAGTGCCGTATTCAACCAGCTTGGCAGGCGGCTTGTCATATTTGGCGAAAGACTTGACGTAAGCCACCAAGTCCCACATATCCTGTTCGGAAAGCAAACTGCTCCAACTCGGCATGGCGGTGTTCGGCATGCCGTCGCGTATCATGCGAAACACGTCGTCGTCAGTAGGCACCATGTCGTCGAACGCAGAGGTTCTGATCTTGTAGTTGCCGGAAGTGAAATCACGGGGCGGCGGATTGAGGCGGTCTTTGGCTGCACCGTCACCCGCACCGTCAGCACCGTGGCACCAGGTACAACGCTTGTCGTATATTTCCTTGCCCTTGGCGGCAGTGCCAGGTTTGGCTGCTGCCGACCCCGCCATAAATAACGCGGTACAGAAGGTTAGGAGAGCTAGTTTATTTACAGGACTCATTATTTTTCCCAATCGCCGATTATTCATTTGCCCACGACCTCGGTGCTCTGCCGGTATAGTTGTACAAGAACAGAATTACCTTCCATATCTCATCCTCGGTCAAGTAATCTTGCCAGACAGGCATGGCCGAAATCCACGGTGCGGCCTCCTGGGGCAGCCCCGGGCCACCGGTGGAGATGCGCCAGAACAGGAAAGATTCCTGCAATTGCGCGATCGTGCCCACGTCCTGGAAATTGAGGGGAGTGGGGTTCAGACCCGATGCGTAAGGGCCGTTGCCGTCCAGTTTATCGCCGTGGCAGTACTGGCAGTTCTTGATATAAACATCGCCACCTTCCTTGACCAATCCCTTGAATTTCGCCGGATCTTCCTTCTCGAATTTCCGGTAGGGGTTCTGCAGTGTGGTGAGGTTATAGCTCTTGCCAAACGCCTTGAACTTGGACGGAGGCGCAGGGTGGATGGTACGAAGTTCCATCGGCGCCTCGAAGCTGGGCAGCATGCTGGTGTAGGTATAGTAGCCGGCCAGCAATGGCACGATAACAAATACCACGTTTCGTATCATCTTCTTGGACGGGTCCTCGACCAAGGCCTTGATCGGGCCCACCAGTTCCTGAGCTCCTTCCTCGGTAAAGGTGAACACCATGGCCGTACCGGCCACCACGAACAGCATATACATGGTGAGCAGGCTTTTTGGGATGATCTGGTGCAGCGCCACGTCGAACAGCAGGATGAAGCCGAAATACACCCCAATGATTATGAGGACGAGCTGCAACAAGCGGGGAATGAGTCTCTTTTTTGTCATGATTATTTCGATCCTGCCAAGTAATCCACCAGCATCTCAAGCTCCTTCGCTTTCATTTGCTCACCAAATGTCTTGGGCATCATGCCCGCCGGGTATCCTTTTGCGAT
Organism: Betaproteobacteria bacterium; assembly: GCA_028871775.1. Lineage (GTDB taxonomy): Bacteria > Pseudomonadota > Gammaproteobacteria > Burkholderiales > Gallionellaceae > CAITJF01. The sequence goes on along the minus strand of JAGWMH010000136.1, from coordinate 2,514 downwards.
CACCGCATCGGGATCGAGTATCGACTGCCGTATATAGTCCTTGTTCTTTGTTGCGCCAATCTTGGTGAGATTCGGTCCTATCTCGCCGGTCTGGCCCGCAACCTTGTGACAGGCTCCGCAGCCAAACTTGGCAATGACCTCCTGAGCCGTTTTCAGCGGGGCAGCTTCCTCCGCCTTGGGGGCTTCCGCCCCTGCTTTGGGCATTGCGGGAATTTCGACCGTCACTTCGGCGCCGCCCGCATCCTGAAGGTAAGCGATGACCGCCTTGACCTCAACCGGATTGAGTCCGATGCCGCCACCGGTGACATCGGGCATCGGGCTTTCGGTATCGTTGGTACCTGACTTGCCGAATCCGGCAACCACATACATAGATGGTTTCGTCATGGACTCAAATATATACTCTTCGATAGTTTTTGCCGTGCCCTTGTAACGGGGATCCTTTAAACGCAAGGGCGCATTTTTGCCAATATCACTCAGCATCGGCGCCCGGCCCATCTTGTTGTGGCACAGGGTGCAAGTGCCTTTGCCGTTAAAAATCTTCCCGCCCAACGCGATGAATTGATCCATGGTCATGGCACCAAGATCCACCTTCTCCTCCACGGGTGGCGGTGCGGGTTTTATCTGCGGGATGCCAAAACTGGCAAACCCCCAAAATCCCGCAACCATCACCAGACTGAAAGCGGCAACCTTTAAAAAGATATTCATGCTTGCTCCTTCCAATAACCTTTGGCAACCACATGTTTGCCACTAATCGTGCTCAGCCAGAACACAAAGATGACCATGGCCATGAATATGATCGTGCCGACCGTTATGACGTTGGCCGCATAACCCAAAGTCGGGGTATAGGCATCGGGAGATGCGTCACGGAAAATGTTGGATACGTGCCAATGCTGGCGTATACCCGAGCGGACGTAACCCATCAGCCCCATCAGCCAGGTAAAAGACACGGCCAGCAGGAACAGCGCGTATTGCGACCGGGCGGGCATACGCCCCCAGTGCAACGGCGCCACATCTTTCGCCCCCTTATACATCAGCGTGTCTATAACCGTACTGACGATGATGATGGTCAAGGTGGTCAGAACCTGCGGTATGGAGGCCGCCACCTTGTACACCGTGTTGGTGAAATAGCCGTAATAGACACCCAGCGTCACGATGTTAATGAGGCCCATGGTAAACAGGGCTATCTGAATCGCATTGCCGGTTGTCGCCCAAGACACGGTGGCGACTTTATTGGCGCGCCGGTAGAACATGAAGCTCATGAAGGTAAACGTGAGCAAGAAGTTCACCGCCGTGTTTTTTGCCGGCATGATGCCAAACACACCCAGGTATTTATGGTAGGGCCCGCCGAGACTCTTGAGTTCGGAATTGGTGAGCACCAAGGTATGCGGCGTAAACCACACCAGGAAAGCAGCAACCAGGACAATGGCGATGAATTTGATCCTGCCATTGTATCGAGATGCGCCATCGCTGCGCCCCATGCCGCACCACAGATAGTAGTTGGCCGACAGAAACAGTGCGCCGATCAGCACCGCCTGGATGATGAATATCCAGGCGAACACGCCACCCATCAGGGTAATGCCCATCTGCTGGCTATAGGCATACAACTCGGCGGTGAGATAATAACCGGCGAAGGGCAACGGCAGCAGCGCCGCAATGGCAATGAAATTGGCGTTGTAACCCACCCAGTCATAATGGGCGCGTTCTTCCTTGTTCTTGGCGCTGAGGAACTTGAAGCCAGCATAGGCGCCGACAATCGAACCACCATACGCCACGTTGGCGACCACGCGGTGGATGTTGATCGGGTTCCACAGGAAATTATGGATCGCTTCCCATGTGTTCCCGTTGAATACACCCGCCGCATCCACGGCCGCCGGGCTCATCATGAAGGTCGTCCAGGAATTTGCCAGTAACATAAGCGTAATACCAAACGCATTGAGCAATAACCCAAAGGTCAGGTGCACCCACTTTCTGTTCCCACCCTGCAGCCAGTGCCAACCATAATAATAGATGTACAGGACCGCGCTCTCGGCGAAAAACAGCAGCGCGTATGCAAACATGCTCTCCTTGAAGATCAAGGCCAGATACTTGAACAGGTCCGGATAGAAGAGAACCAGGCAGAAGGATAGCAAGCCGCCCATAATTGCAGTGAGCGAGTAGGCGGTGATGCTGACCTTGATAAACTCATAAGCCATGTTGTCATAGCGCTCGTCCCGAGTCATCATGCCGATGGTCTCGATGATAAACACGAACATCGGCACCGCCACCACAAACGCCCCTAGCCAGAGATGCAACTGCGCCACGAGCCACACTGCCACACGGGGATTCACACCGTTTATTTGGGGATAATCCGCTGCAGTTAATTTTGGCGCCGGCGGGTAAGTTACCGCTGCTGGAGCCGCTGCCGCTGCCGCTGCCGCTGGAGCCGCTGCCGCTGGAGCCGCTGCCGCTGGAGCCGCTGCCGCTGGAGCCGCTGCCGCTGGAGCCGCTGCCGCTGGAGCCGCAGTTTCCTCGGCT
>JAGWMH010000135.1 GCA_028871775.1 Betaproteobacteria bacterium | reverse complement strand
TGACCGTCTGGCTGGCCGAGCGCAGCTATCCTATCCATATCGGCAGCGGCCTGCTCAGTCGTGCGGAATTGCTGTTGCCACATTTGCCGCACAGGAAAGCGGCAGTGGTGACCAACACCACCGTGGCGCCGCTGTACCTGGAGCCATTACTCGCCATGCTGCACGGCCACGGGGTAGAGGCCATCCCCGTCATTCTGCCGGATGGAGAGGGATACAAGAATGCAGAGACACTGGGACTGATTTACGACGCGTTGTTAATCCATCGCTGCGAGCGCACCACGCCGCTGATCGCCCTAGGCGGCGGCGTCATCGGCGACATGACCGGCTATGCCGCTGCGACCTATCTGCGCGGCGTGCCCTTCATCCAGATTCCTACCACACTGCTGGCGCAGGTGGATTCCTCGGTCGGAGGCAAAACCGGCATCAACCACCCGCTGGGCAAGAACATGATCGGAGCATTCCACCAGCCGCAGGTGGTGCTGGCCGACATCGCCACGCTCGACACCCTGCCGGATCAGGAGTTGCGCGCAGGCATCGCGGAAGTCATCAAATACGGCCTGATCCGCGATTTGCCGTTCTTCGAATGGCTGGAGCAAAACATGGAAAGGCTGCTGGCGCGCGATGTGGAAGCGCTGCAATACGCCATCGCGCGCAGCTGCCAGAACAAGGCCGAAGTCGTCGCCGCAGATGAACGCGAGAGCGGCGAGCGCGCCTTGCTCAACCTCGGCCATACCTTCGGCCACGCCATCGAAACGGGCATGGGCTACGGGGTGTGGCTGCACGGTGAGGCGGTGGCGGCAGGCACCATCATGGCAGCCGATTTATCGCAACGCCTGGGCTGGATTAGCGAACAGGATGTCGTGCGCACCCGCCGGCTGTTTGAAGGTGCGGGGCTGCCGGTTATTTCCCCTGCCTTGGGAGCGGAAAGATACCTGCAACTGATGGGGCTGGACAAGAAAGTGGCGGGTGGCAAGATGCGCTTCGTGCTGCTCAAAGCCATAGGCCATGCAGTGGTAACAGGAGAAGTGCCGGAAGAATTATTGCGGCAAACTCTGGAAGCCTCTTGCGGTGGGGTGGCAGCGGAGCTGCCGGGCACCCACCGGCGTCCCCCTAGCGGTGGCAGTGAACATGCCTGAACTCGCGCCCTATGCGGTAAGTGAGCACAACACGCGCGGCAGAAATGTGCGCGAGGAGGTGCCGTTCGGGCGCAGCGAATTCCAGCGCGACCGCGACCGCATTATTCACTCCACTGCGTTCCGTCGCCTCGAATACAAGACCCAGGTGTTCGTCAACCACGAGGGCGACCTGTTCCGCACGCGGCTGACCCACAGCATCGAAGTGGCGCAGATCGCGCGCTCCATCGCGCGCCGCCTGAAGTTCAACGAAGACCTGGTGGAAGCCATCTCCCTCGCGCACGACCTCGGCCACACGCCCTTCGGCCACGCCGGGCAGGATGCACTCAATGCCTGCATGAAAGACCACGGCGGCTTCGAGCACAACCTGCAATCGTTGCGCGTGGTGGATGTGCTGGAAGAACGCTATGCGGCCTTCGACGGGCTGAATCTGTGCTTTGAAACGCGCGAGGGCATACTCAAACATTGTGCACCTGCAAGCGCCGCCGGACTGGGTGCGGTGGGTGAACGTTTCATCAATAAGCAGCGCCCCTCTCTGGAGGCGCAGATTGCCAACCTCGCCGACGAGATCGCCTACAACAACCACGACGTGGATGACGGACTGCGCTCCGGTCTGATCACGCTGGAACAGATCGCCACGGTGCGGTTGTTCGCCATGCACCTCGAAACCGTACGCAAGTCCCACCCTGATCTCGGCGAGCGCCGCCTGATACATGAAACGGTGCGGCGCATGATCAACACCCTGGTCAGCGATCTCATGCACGAGACGGAGCGCAACATCGTGGCGCAGCGCCCGCAGACGCTGGACGAAGTGCGCAACGCACCGCCGCTCGCCGTCTTCAGCGAGGAAGTGCGCGAGATGAACCGTGAACTGAAATCATTCCTGCACACCCATCTCTACCGCCACTACCAAGTCATGCGCATGAACGCCAAGGCGCACCGCATCATCGGCGATTTGTTTAAGACGTTCATGGAAGACAAGCGCCTGCTGCCGCCGCAATACCAACGGCAGGCGGAGGCCGACCAGGCGCGCGCCGTGTCTGACTACATAGCAGGCATGACTGACCGATACGCCATCAAGGAGCATCGGCGGTTATTTGCCGTCGATGAATAGGGGCGCCGCGATAAATCCGGGTGTCAGGCGAGCCGCTTTAATAATTTCTCGTGTATTCCGCCGAAGCCGCCGTTGCTCATCACCAGGATGTGATCGCTTGGTCGTGCGGCAGCGGCAATCTTCTCAATCAGCGCACCAAGATCATCATCAACAACTGCCTTGCTGCCGAGCGGCGCAAGCGCGGCAGCCGCATCCCAGCCCAGATTCGCGCCGTAGCAGAACACCAGATCAGCATCCTTCAAACTGCCGGGCAGGGCGTCTTTCATAACGCCGAGCTTCATGGTGTTGGAGCGCGGCTCCAGCACCGCCAGTATCCTTGCGGAGCCGACCTTGCGACGCAGCCCGGCGATGGTGGTGTCGATCGCGGTGGGGTGATGCGCGAAGTCGTCATACACGGTAATGCCGTTGACCATGCCGCGCACTTCCATGCGCCGCTTCACGTTCTTGAATTCGGCGAGCGCCGCCAGCCCCTGCGCCACCGGTACCCCGGCATGGCGTGCCGCGGCGAGCGCGGCCAGTGCGTTCATGCGGTTGTGTTCGCCGAGCAGGTCCCATTGCAGCGTGCCTTGCAGTTCGTCGTGCAGGGTCACGCGGTTGTCGGTATCAATACCCCAGCCTTGTCCACAGCCGAACAATTCCACCGGTGTCCAGCAGCCGCGCTTCAGCACGCGCCGCAACGATTCTTCGCGCCCATTGCACACGATGAGGCCATTGCCGGGCACTGTGCGCACTAGATGATGGAATTGCGTCTCGATGGCGGCTAGGTCGGTAAAGATGTCGGCGTGGTCGAATTCCAGATTGTTGAGGATGGCGGTGCGCGGGCGGTAATGCACAAACTTGGAACGCTTGTCGAAGAAGGCGGTGTCGTATTCATCCGCTTCAATCACAAAAAAGAGCGACTCGGTGAGGCGTGCGGATATGCCGAAGTTCTGCGGCACGCCCCCGACCAGGAAGCCGGGGTTCAATTCCGCGTATTCCAGTATCCACGCCAGCATCGAGCTGGTGGTAGTCTTGCCGTGCGTACCCGCGACACCCAGCACCCACTTGTCGCGCAGCAGCGTATCCGCCAGCCATTGCGGGCCAGAAGTGTAAGGCAGTCCGCGGTTGAGAATCTCCTCCATCAGCGGGTTGCCGCGCGACACGACGTTGCCGATGACGAACACATCCGGCTGGAGTTCGAGTTGTTCCGGCCCGAAGCCCTCGATCAGTTCGATGCCCTGTGCTTCGAGCTGGATGCTCATCGGCGGATAAACGTTGGCATCGCAGCCGGTGACGCGATAACCCGCCTGTTTGGCCAGCACCGCAATACCGCCCATGAAGGTGCCGCAGATTCCCAGAATATGGATATGCATGCTATGCCCTGAAAATGAAATACACCGCCCCCATCAGGCACACCGCAGCGTACAGGTAATCTATCTTGAGCGGCTGGTTCATGTACAACACCGCGAAAGGGACGAACACCGACAGCGTGATGGCCTCCTGCAAGATCTTCAGCTGCCCGAGGCTGAGCGCGGTGTAGCCGATGCGGTTGGCCGGCACCTGCAACAGGTATTCAAACAGGGCAATACCCCAGCTGATCAGCGCCGCGATATACCACGGCGAGGTTGCCAGATTCTTGAGATGGCCATACCAGGCAAAGGTCATGAACAGGTTGGAAACAACGAGCATCAGCGCCGTGACCAACTGCGGGTTCGAAATCAGATTCATCGAAAATTCAAAGCCGTCATGTGTGGAAAGGATTTTAACGAACGCCGACCAATTCCACGTCAAATATCAGCGTCGCATTTGGCGGAATCGCACCCGGTGCGCCTTGCGCGCCGTAGCCGAGATGCGGCGGGATAATCAGCGTGCGTTTCCCCCCAACCTTCATGCCCTGGAGGCCCTGATCCCAACCCTCGATAACCATCCCCGAGCCGAGCCCAAACTCGATCGGTTTGCCGCGATCGAGGGAGCTGTCGAATTTTTTGCCTTTATGGCCGGCAGCGGCCGCATCGTACAGCCAGCCGGTGTAATGAACTGACACTTCGCGCCCAGCCGTGGCTTTCGCGCCCTTACCCAGCTTGGTGTCTTTTACGATAAGCTCGGTCACGTTGCCGGTTTCCATTTTCACTGCGGGCTTTTCGGCATATGCCGCCGATGAACAAATGCCCGCGGCCAAAAGCAGAGCCAGTGGTAAAAACAAAGTACGCTTCATCATATTTACAGTTCTCCGATATAACCCAGGTTGTTGCAGACTATGCAGTGCGCGTTGGCTTACCGCACCGCCAGCAGCTCCACATCAAACACCAGCGTTGCATTCGGCGGAATCACTCCGCCCGCGCCGCGTGCGCCATAGCCGAGATGCGCGGGGATGATTAGCGTGCGCTGTCCGCCCACCTTCATGCCTTCCACGCCCTGATCCCAGCCCTTGATTACATGGCCCGCGCCAAGCGGAAAGTTGAACGGTTGCCCGCGGTCGCGCGAGCTGTCGAATTTCTTGCCCTTGTGGCCGGCGGCGGCTTCGTCGTACAGCCAGCCGGTGTAATGCACGGTCACGTCGTTTCCGGCGGTGGCCTGTGCGCCTTCGCCCAGTTTGGTATCGGTCTTGATCAGTTCAGTCATGGTGCTAGTTTCCCTGGTAGGTGGAACCTGCTTTGTGCAGGCGGTGGTTGCAAAAATGCCGGCAGTCAGCAGCAAAGCCAGCGGTAAAAAAGTGATGCGATTCATTTTGTATTCCTTTGTGGTTTTCGTAGGGCGTTCTACCATTCAGTCATGCGGCCTTCATCTGTCTTTTTTCCCTTGATTGCAATCTCGGCAAAGAATTTGGAGATTCTCTAGAGCGTTTCCCCCGCCTTTTGCAACTGGAATGATGTGATCTACCTCCAACTCAACTTTGTGATTGTTTGATGGACTTGCTCCACACTTTACGCAACGGTAATTATCGCGTTTCAGAACAATCCATCTATCTTTGAGTGGAATTGTTGTGCGCGTAGGTTCATTCTCTGCACGTCCTGCCAACAGGCTATCTTTAGAAATTTTGCCTTCATGGAAAGCTGCGAGTGCTATACAAGCCGCCTGCACACTACCCCAATGGCGTT
>JAGWMH010000134.1 GCA_028871775.1 Betaproteobacteria bacterium | reverse complement strand
TGGCGCGCGGTGCGCAACATCACTCCCGGCATCCTGCTCGGCACGGCCCTGGGCGCGCTGCTCGCCGCATCCATCCCGACACGCGGACTGGGAATATTCTTCACGCTGTTCGTGTATTTCGCGGCGGCGCAAATCCTGCTCGACAAGCGCCCCGAACCCTCGCGCCAATTGCCCGGCATGGCGGGCATGACCGCCGTCGGAACCTTCACCGGCTGGATCAGCAGCCTGGTCTCCATCGGCGGCGGCACCATCGTTGTTCCCTTCCTCGTCTGGTGCAATGTGCCACTGCGCCACGCCATCGGCACCTCCGCCGCGATAGGTTTTCCGGTCGCGGCTGGCGGCACGCTGGGCTACATTGCCACCGGCGTGAGCCTCTCCGCCCTGCCCACCCCCAACCTCGGCTTCGTTTACCTCCCTGCCCTGTTCTGGGTTGCGCTTGCCAGCGTCACCACCGCCCCGCTGGGCGCCATGGCCGCGCATCGCATGAAGGTGGGGTTGCTGCGCAAACTGTTCGCCGTGTTGTTGCTGGTGCTGGCGACTAAATTGCTGTTAAAGGTACTGTGATTCGCTGAAATTACTTGGCTTGCCCTTCTTGTTCATGTGTCTCGTGCATTGATGCAATAATGCCCCATGGTTTCCGTCCAACACGAATCTTCTTCCTTGTCCGGCAAGGGCTTTGAAAACACCCGATCCTGGCTGGATGCCCTGTCGGCTACCTTTGCGCCCGCAGAAATTGACGTGATCCGCCATGCCTGCGAACTGGCTGAGCCGCTCTACGCCGGGCAAACCGAGCTGACGGGCGCACCACTGCTGCAACATGCGCTTGGTGCGGCTTCGATCCTGGTTGGCATGAACATGGATTTCGAGACCATCGCGGCCACCGTGTTGCATGCCGTGCCGGGCTATCTGGATGGCTGGGCGGAAGTGCTGACCGAGCGCTTCGGCCGCAACGTGACGGCCCTGGTTGAAGGCATCTCGCGCATGGAGCAGATTCGGCAATTCAGCGAGATGCCCAGCCAGGACAAAAAGGAGAAGGGTAAAGGCGATAACGCCCAGCAGATCGAAAGCCTGCGCAAGATGCTGCTGGCAATGGTGGAAGACATCCGGGTGGTGTTGATCAAGCTGGCCGAGCGCACCCAGACCCTGCGCTGCCTGTCCGGTGCCGGCCCTGATCAACAGAGGCTGGTCGCGCAGGAGACCCAGAGCATTTTTGCGCCGCTGGCAAACCGTCTCGGCGTGTGGCAAATCAAATGGGAACTGGAAGACCTTTCCGTGCGCTATCTGGAGCCGGAGCTGTACAAAAAAATCGCCAGGCTGCTGGATGAACGCAGGGTGGATCGCGAACAGTATATCGCCGAAGTGGTGTCCCGGTTGAAGCAGTTGCTGAGCCAGGCCGGCCTGCAAGCCGAAGTGACCGGCCGCCCAAAGCACATCTACAGCATCATCAACAAGATGAAACGCAAGCAGGTGGATTTCGGCGAGCTCTATGATGTGCGTGCCGTGCGCATACTGGTTGATGACATCGAGGGCTGCTACACGGCGCTCGGGCTGGTGCATGACCTGTGGCAGCCGGTTACCGGCGAATTCGACGATTATATTGCGCACCCCAAGAGCAACAACTACCGCTCGCTGCATACCGCCGTCATCGGCCCGCGCGGCCTGACCCTCGAGGTGCAGATACGCACCCATGAGATGCATCAGCATTCTGAACTGGGTGTCGCCGCCCACTGGCGCTACAAGGAAGGAAGAAAATCCGATGCCCGGTTCGATGAGAAAATCGCCTGGCTGCGCCAGATACTGGAGTGGAAAGCGGACCTGGCCGACCGGGGCGACATGCTGGAGCAATTCAGGAATGAATTGCTCCATGATCAGGTTTACGTGCTCACGCCGCAGGGCAAAGTGATCGATCTGCCCAGAGGCGCGACCCCGGTGGATTTCGCCTACATCCTGCATACCGATCTGGGGCACCGCACGCGGGGCGCCAAGGTGGATGGCAGCATCGTGCCGCTCAATTACAAGCTGCAGAACGGGCAGCGTGTGGAAATCCTGACTGCCAAGCAGGGCGCGCCGAGCCGCGATTGGCTGAGTCCGACACTCGGCTATCTGAAAAGCCCGCGCGCCCGTGCCAAGGTGCGGCACTGGTTCAAGAACCAGAACTTCGATGAAAGCGTCACCCAGGGCAGAGCGCAACTGGACCGCGAATTGCATCGGCTGGGCATCATTTCCATCAATCAGGAAAAGATCGCGCAACGATTGCATTTCAACAAACTGGAAGATCTGCTGGCAGCCATCGGACGCAACGAGATCACCCAGCGACGCATCGCCGTTGCCATTCAGGAAGAACTGCCGACACGTGTGATAGAAACGGCAAAACCGGTTGCCGCAAGGCCAGCGGCTGAACGCGCCGCCACGGCAGACATAACGGTCGGCGGCGTGAACAACCTGATGACCCGAATCGCCAAGTGCTGCAATCCGGTACGGGGTGATGAGATCGTCGGCTACGTCACGCGCGATCGCGGGATAACCATACATCGCCCTGACTGCGCATTCATGCTGCGCCTTACGGAGAACCGGCGCGAGCGCATGCTGACAGCCCGGTGGGGCGAGTAGCGAAGATAGCCAGCGGCTGTTCGTTGGACATGCCCGCTATCAAAACAGGTCACCTAAAATATCTAGGGAAACACTGAATAAGTCGTCCAAATGATAGGCTCGTGCGTTATAGGCAGGAACGTCATCAGGGAGAGATAACGACATGAAGCAAGCGACACTGGCAATGATGAATACTGGATTTGAACTACATAGCAAGACAACAAAACGTGCAGCATTCCTCGCGCGAATGGAAACTCTGGTGCCATGGGCGGAATTCTGCGCATTGATCGAGCCATACTATCCCAAGGCAGGAAACGGGCGTCCTCCAGTTGGGGTGGAACGCATGTTGCGCATGTACTTCATTGCCAACTGGTTCAATATGGCAGACGAGGCTTGTGAGGATGCTCTCCATGACATTCCTGTCTTGCGGGAATTCTGCAAGATTGACCTTGGGCGCGAGCGCGTACCGGATGCCACGACCCTGCTTGGGTTTCGGCACCTGCTTGAAGAGCACGACTTGGGCGCGGCAATGTTTACAAAGGTAGGAGAGCTATTACTGAGCAATGGTCTGAAGCTATCCGGCGGCACGATTGTCGATGCCACCATCATTGCTGCCCCGAGTTCCACCAAGAACGCAGACAACGCCCGTGACCCCGAGATGCACCAGACCAGGAAGGGCAACCAATGGCACTTCGGCATGAAGGTACACATTGGGGTAGATAGCAAAACCGGCCTCACCCACAGCGCGAGCATCACCTCCGCCAATGTGCATGACAGCCAGGAGTTGCCGAATCTGCTACATGGCAATGAGACGAGACTGTATGGTGACAGCGCCTATATTGGACAGAAAAAAGTGCTCAAGCAGATTGCGCCGAAGGCGCGTGATTTCACCAACAAACGGGCCAGCCGCGACCGGCCATTGACGGACGAGGACAAAGAAACCAACCGGAGAAAATCGCAGGTGCGCGCCAAAGTCGAGCATCCGTTCCGGCCGCTCAAGAGCATCTACGGATTCGCCAAGGTGCGTTATCGCGGGCTGGTCAAGAATGCCAATCGCGCCTTTGCTTTGCTGGCGTTGATCAATCTCGACAAATGGGGGACGCCTCTGACAGGACAGGTGCGTCTAGCGTGAGCAAAATGAGGGAGAAATCCTTACATCTGAGCATCAATAAGAAAAGAATTTGATGAAAATGAAACAACTCTTCAACAATTCGAGCACGTCTGAACAAGGGCTGCATCATGCGGGTACTTGTTCAGCGCTTCCCTAATGAACTATCAACCAGAACCCACCTACACCCACGGCGCACCGGAAAAAACCGGCGTGCTGTTGATCAACCTCGGCACGCCGGATACGCCCAGGCGCGAAGCCGTGCGCCGCTACCTGAAAGAATTTCTGGGCGACCCGCGCGTGGTGGAAATGCCCAGGGCAATCTGGTGGCTGATACTCAACGGCATCATCCTCAACGTCCGCCCGAAAAAATCCGCCGCGAAATATGCATCCGTGTGGCTGAAGGAAGGTTCGCCGTTGCGCGTTTACACCGAAAAGCAAACTGCGCTGTTGCAAGGCTATCTCAGCCAGCGCACCAAGGCGCCGTTCGTGGTGGACTATGCGATGCGTTACGGCAACCCCGGAATTCCCGATGTGCTGCGCAAGCTCAGGGAGCAAAACTGCCAGCGCATATTAATCGTGCCGATGTATCCGCAATATGCCGCCAGCACCACCGCTACGGTGTGCGATATCGTTTACAGCGAGCTGCTGCAAATGCGCAACACCCCCGCACTGCGCACCATCAAACATTTCCATGACCACCCCGGCTACATCAAGGCGCTGGCGAACAGCATCAACGACTACTGGATGAAAAACGGCAGGCCGGAAAAACTGCTGATGAGCTTCCACGGCCTGCCGAAACACATGCTGGACAAGGGCGACCCCTACCACTGCGAATGCCAGAAAACCGCACGCCTGCTGGCGCAACAACTGGGATTGAAGCCCGAACAATACGCCGTCAGCTTCCAGTCGCGCCTCGGCAATAAGGAATGGCTAAAACCCTACACCGCCGCCACGCTCAAGGAATTGGGCCGGCAAAAACTCAAGCGCTTGGACGTGGTCTGCCCCGGCTTCGTCGCCGACTGCCTGGAGACGCTGGAAGAAATCGGGCTGGAAGGCAAGGAAGAATTCCAGCACGCAGGCGGCGGCGAATACCACTACATCCCCTGCCTCAACGACCGCAACGACTGGATGCACGCGCTGACCGATCTGGTGCTGGATAATCTGCACGGCTGGCTGATCGCGCCGGATGCGGCGGAATTGGAACAAGGCAGGTTAATGGCGTTGGGGATGGGAGCGAAGAAGTGAAACCGTCTCCCGCCCCTTTGGTTCGCATGTTCTTCCTCTTTCCTGATAAAAGATTAACTCTTTTATTTGGGTTTATTTTACGCTAGACAGGCAAGTCATCTATGGGATTTACACTCGACAAAGTCGTACCATGGGGACGTTCGTATGACGAATACGTCAGCATGTTTGGTTTTACTGAAATCGATCTTGGACTTCGCATACTTGGCTGCGGCGACGGTCCAGCCGGGTTCAATTCATCGCTGACAAAACGCGGTGGAAATGTTGTCTCGGTAGATCCAATCTACGTCTTTGACACAGATCAGATCAGAGGGCGCATCTCCGAAACATACGAGACCGTGATGGCACAAATGCGCAAAAACAAGGACAACTACCTTTGGGAAG
>JAGWMH010000133.1 GCA_028871775.1 Betaproteobacteria bacterium | reverse complement strand
GATGCCACCGTGGCCTTTGCCCAGGCGCGCATGGACAAGAGCGTGTCGCGTGCGCTGGGTGGGCGTAAACTGACCGATCTGGAGATGTAACTTGCCGCAGATAATCGTATTGCCGCATGAAGAGCTGTGCCCTGCGGGCAAGGTGTTTGATGCCGCGCCGGGTGTTTCCATCTGTGACGCGCTGTTGCAGCACGACGTAGAGATCGAACATGCCTGCGAAAAATCCTGCGCCTGCACCACCTGCCATGTCATTATGCGCGAGGGATTTGATTCGCTGGCCCCCGCGGAGGAAGCCGAGGAAGACCTGCTGGACAAGGCGTGGGGGCTGGAACCGAATTCACGCCTGAGTTGCCAGGCGGTGGTGGGCGACAAGAATCTGGTCATCGAGATACCCAAATATACGATCAACATGGTGAAGGAAGCTCCCAAATGAAATGGACCGATGTTCGCCTGATCGCCATCGAACTGGCGGAAGCACATCCCGAGATTGACCCGCGCACGATACGCTTCACCGACCTGCACAACTGGGTGGTGGAACTCGAGGATTTCGACGACGACCACAATCATGGCGGCGAGAAAGTTCTTGAAGCCATTCAGATGGCGTGGATAGACGAGATGGAGTAAGGCATGAACAAGTTGATGGTTCTGTGGCGCACGCTTGCCAACCGCTGGCTGTATCTGGCAGGCGCAGTGGTCATCGCCGGGCTGTTCGGCGCGGCGCTCTATCTGCAACACGTCCTGCATCAGGACCCCTGCCCGCTGTGCATGGTTCAGCGCTTCATCTTCATCGCCATGCTGGTGCTGTTCGCCATCGCCGCGCTGCACAACCCTGAACGCACCGGCGCAAAGGTATATGCCGCATTGATAGCGCTTTCCGCGCTGAGCGGAGTGGGGGTTGCCAGCCGCCACATCTGGATCCAGCACCTGCCGAAAGACGAAGTGCCCGCCTGCGGCCCGGGTTTGGACTACATGCTGGAAACTTTCCCCATGTCCGAGGTGTTGCAGGAGCTCATGCACGGCTCCGGCGAATGCGCCGCCAAGGGCTGGACCTTCCTCACCCTCGGCATCCCGGAGTGGTCGCTGTTCTGGTATGTGCTGCTCGGCGCGTGGGCGGTGCTGATTGCTCTCAGGAAATCTGCCTGATTTATTGCTCTGGAGTGTATTGAGATGCTCTCCTGCCCGCCAATGAAAAAAACTTCCCTCCTGCTGCTCATGTGGTCTGCGCTATTTATGGCGGCGGCATTTGCAGACCCGCAGCATGATAAGGATATCGAAGTCAAGGTGCAGGTGGTGGGAGACAACGTGATTGTTGACCTCAGCCTGGTTGTTCCCGCCACGCAGCAACAGGTATGGGCCGTGCTGACCGATTTCGACCACATGGCCGGTTTCATCTCCAACCTGAAGGAAAGCAGGGTGGTAAGCAGCCTGGCTGACACCACGAAGGTCTTCCAGCGCGGCACAGCAAAGTATGGCCCGATCAGTTTCCCGTTTGAGTCCACGCGGGAAATGCAGTTGACTCCCTTCGATAAAATCCGGTCGCACATGATCAGCGGCAACATGCGCAGGATGGAAGGCACGACACAGCTGGTTGATGAAGGGGCGCAAACGCGGATCATCTACCACACCGATTCCATCCCGGGGGTCTGGATTCCTCCGATAGTGGGAAAGGTTTTCATCGAGCATGAAATCCGGGAGCAATTCCAGGAAATGCGGAATGAAATAATCAGGAGAAAACAGATGACCAGCCAAGGCCCTCAGGTCACAGGCATGCCGGTGTTGGTGGTATGATGGTTCCGCGTCTTTCTGCTTAAAACTGATCGAAGGAGGGGCTGTGTTTTCCATTTCACGTATTGCTTCAATTTCAATAATCACTTTATTGCTCGCCGCTTGCAGCACTGTCCAGATGGGACGGGATTTTGACGTGCGCTCGGCGGAAATGAAGATCGAGCGCGGCGTAACCACGCAAAACCAGATTCGCACCTGGCTTGGCTCTCCGCCGAGCACGGGGATCAGTGTGGATACTGGCGGTGAACGCTTCGATGAGTGGACGTATTATTTTGCGTCCGGGAAGCTGTCCGGCATGTCGAACGCGAAATTGAAAATGCTGCAAATCAAGTTTGACCAGCAGGGGATCGTGCGCGGCTACAACTGGTCAATTTCCGACCAATAAAACTGCTGCTGCCAATTATTGGGACGGCGGCGGAATTTGGGAGCCTTTGCCTAAGTCCCAGATGGAGTAAGGGAGTGCATGTATGCATGTTTCTCATTACCTGCCTCGCGCCCTGCCTGAACCGCTGGCAGGATTGTCAACTCTGGCGCTCGATCTGCGCTGGAGCTGGCATCACGGCACGGATAACTTGTGGAAAATGGCTGACCCGGATATCTGGGTCAGCACCCGCAATCCCTGGCTGATCCTCGAAAGCTTATCCAACCAGCGGCTCGAAAGCCTGGCAGTTGACCCAAAGTTTATTGAAGTGCTCCAGCATCAGCTCGACGCAAAGAAAAGGCATTTCCTGAGCGAAACCTGGTTTACCTCACACTTCGGCCAGACGTTCCAAGGCTACATTGCCTACTTCAGCATGGAGTTTGGGCTGAGCGAGTCGTTGCCGATCTATTCCGGGGGGCTGGGAGTGCTTGCGGGCGACCACCTGAAGACTTCTTGTGATCTGGGGGTGCCTTTGGTCGGGATCGGCTTGCTGTACCAGCAGGGATATTTCCGCCAGGCGCTGGATGAGCGGGGAGAACAGATCGAGTTTTATCCCTACAACGATCCGAACATGCTGCCGGTGATCCCGCTCAGGGATGACAAGGGCGAGTGGGTGAAGATTGCCGTCGAATTGCCCGGGCGGTTGTTGCGCTTGCGCGTCTGGCATGCTGAGGTAGGGCGGCGCACGCTTTTTCTGCTCGACAGCAATGACCCGCTGAACAATCCGGGTGACAGGGGCATCACCAGCGAGCTTTATGGTGGCGGGCAGGAGATGCGCCTGCAGCAGGAAATCGTGCTGGGCATTGGCGGCTGGCGGCTGCTGGAAAAGATGGAAATCGATTGCCCGGTATGCCATCTCAACGAGGGACATGCGGCTTTTGCGATCCTTGAGCGCGTCCGCAATTTCATGATCCGCTACCAGCAACCCTTTGAACTGGCGCTGCGCGCCACGCGGGCAGGCAATCTGTTCACCTCGCATACGCCGGTGGAAGCGGGGTTCGACCGCTTCCCGCCCGAACTCTTCATGCACTATTTCCATGACTATGCAAAACAGCTGGGCATCCGGGAAGACCAGTTGCTTGCACTGGGGCGCGGCGGCGCTCCCGGCGATAACGGTGAACCCTTCAACATGGCCTACCTTGCATTTCATGGCGCGGGCGCAGTCAACGGCGTGAGCCGGTTGCACAGCGAAGTCAGCCGCGGAATATTCCAGCCCTTATTTCCTGATTGGCCCAATGCGGAAGTGCCGGTAGGCCATGTGACCAATGGGGTGCATGCTCCGTCGTGGGATTCCGCCGTGGCGGATACCTTGTGGACTGACGCTTGCGGCAAGGCTCGCTGGCTGGGCGCACTGGAAACCATCGAAGACGACTTGCGTCGCGTGGATGACACCGTGCTGTGGAATTTCCGTAGACTGGGGCGCCAAGGCCTGGTCGAGTTTTTGCGCGCCCGCCTTGCACGGCAGGAAAACTGGCAGGAGGCCTTGCATGAGCAAACTCAAGGCCTGGATCCGGACTTCTTGACACTGGGATTTGCCCGGCGTTTCACTGAATACAAGCGCGACAACCTGTTGTTGCACGACCCGCAGCGACTCACCCGCCTGCTGACCAGCCGCGACAGGCCGGTGCAGCTCGTGATTGCCGGCAAGGCGCACCCGCACGATGACGTGGGAAAACGCATGATCCGCCAATGGACTGACTATTTGCGGCAGCCTGAAGTGCAAGGCAGGATCGTGTTCGTGGAGGACTACGACCTGGTGGTTGCGGCAGAACTGGTCCAGGGAGTGGATGTCTGGGTAAATACGCCACGCCGCCCCTGGGAGGCGAGCGGCACCAGCGGCATGAAAGTGCTGGTCAATGGAGGTCTCAATTTGTCCGAACTGGATGGCTGGTGGGCAGAGGCCTATCGTCCCGAGGTTGGCTGGGCGTTGGGCGATGGGCGGGAGCACGTGGATGTTGCAGCCTGGGACGCAATGGAAGCTGAACAGCTCTACCTCTTGCTGGAGGAGGAAATAGTCCCCTGTTTCTACAGACGCGACGAGAATGGTTTGCCGCGGGAATGGATCGCACGCATGCGCGAAAGCATGGCGCAGCTGACGGGGCGCTTTTCGAGCAACCGCATGGTGCGGCAATACACGGAACAGTTTTATGTGCCGCTGGCAGACGCGTACCGGCAGCGCAGCGCCGATGGCGCGAGGCTTGCTGCCGGTATTGAGGATTGGCACACGCTGCTTAAACAGCATTGGGACAAGCTGTATTTTGGCAATGTAACTTCGGAAATGTGCGCAGAGGGTTACTGCTTCCAGGTGCAGGTATATCTGGACGGCATACCGCCGGAAGCGGTCAATGTAGAACTCTATGCCGATGCCTTGGGCGCATTGGAGCGGGTATGTCATCCGCTGGCGCGAACAGCGTCGCTCGTGGGGGCGAATAACGGTTACCTGTACACCGGCACCGTCCAGGCCGGCCGCCCCGTGACGCATTATACGCCGCGCATTGTCCCCGCACATTCCGCGGCCAGCGTGCCGCTGGAGGCGTCTTTGATTACATGGTACAGATGACTGCTGGATTGGGGTGAAACATGAGCGCGATAATGCCGCGCAGCGCCGGCGAATTCAAATGTGACTGCGTGCTTACTGGATGGCTACTACAATGACCGAAGTTCTGCTCCAGCAAATAGCAGTCATTCGTAAACAGCAGATTTGTGCCTTTGCACTCTTTATGGGCAAGAAGCATCATTTGCCTGCGTGAAGCTCTGTGATACGTTATTCAAATCATTGGACGTTTTCCGATAGACTTCCAAACGGTAATTCGCAGGTTTTTCATTGCTTGTTTTACTTCAAGGAGAAAACGATCATGCGCGCACTTAAATTACTGGCTGTATTGCTTGCTTTCGGCTGTTATGCTCCGCTTGTGCTCGCCGCCAATGCTTCAGTCACTATTTCCTCGCCAGCCGATGGCGCCAAACTGAGCAGCCAGACAGCGAAAACCAAAATCAACTATGAAGTCATACCCGGACCGAATGGCAACCATTCACACGTTTACGTGGATAACGAGGAAGTGGGGGCGTTGCACCAGTTAAAAGGCAGTTACACGCTGGACACTCAGGAATGGTTGGCTCTTGGCAAGCACGAAATTTGTATCAAGGTAGT
>JAGWMH010000132.1 GCA_028871775.1 Betaproteobacteria bacterium | reverse complement strand
CATTGCGAGGAGGCGAAGCCGACGCGGCAATCCAGAGGTTTCCGCAGCGTAAAGAAGCCTGACTGGGTTGCCGCGGCCCTGCGGGCCTCGCAATGACGCTTTATGGGCTGTTCTGGTTAAACAAATGGGTTTGTGTCAGCGCGATCAGTTTGGCTAATGGATTATTTGGAATGAATACAACAAATCAGAATGACTTGCAGCCACAGCAGGGCGATGCGCTGCTGATCGTGGATGTGCAGAATGATTTCCTGCCCGGCGGCAGCCTCGCGGTACCGCACGGCGACGAGGTGGTGCCGGCGCTGAACCGCTATCTGCGCGCATTTCAAAACCTGCCGGTGTATGCCACGCGCGACTGGCATCCCGAGCGGCATTGCTCGTTCAAGGCGCAGGGCGGGCCATGGCCGCCGCATTGCGTGGCTGGAACGCGCGGCGCGGAGCTCGCGGCGGCACTGCGGCTGCCGTCTTCCGCCGTGATCATTTCCAAGGCGACCACCGTTGATTATGATGCCTATTCAGGGTTTCAGGACACCGAGCTCGATTCTTTGCTGCACTCCACCAGCATCCGTCGGCTGTTCATCGGCGGGCTCGCCACCGACTACTGCGTGCTCAACACCGTGCGCGATGCGCTAGGCCTTGGTTACAAGGTATTGTTGCTGGCCGACGCGATGCGTGCGGTGGATGTACAGCCCGGCGACGGGCAGCGCGCCGAAGCGGAAATGCTCAGCCTCGGCGCGCAGCGCATCACCATCGAAGGGATCACGGCATGAATCCGGCGAATAGTGCGCTGCTGACTGATCTCTACCAGCTCACCATGCTGCAGGGCTATCACGACTCCGGCAGGGAGGAGGTCGCGGTGTTCGAATTCTTCGTGCGCAAGCTGCGCCCCGGGCGCGGTTTCCTGATGGCGGCGGGACTCGAACAGGTACTGGAATTTCTCGAAGGCTTGCATTTTTCTTCGGAAGAACTGGCATGGCTGGCGTCCACCGGCCGCTTCAGCAGGGAATTTCTCGCCCGCCTCGAAACGCTGCGCTTCACCGGCGATGTGCATGCGATGCCGGAAGGCACGGTGTTCTTCCCGAATGAGCCGATCCTGCGCGTGACTGCGCCGATCGCGCAGGCGCAGCTGGTGGAAACGCGGCTCATCAACCTGCTGCATTTCCAGACGCTGATCGCCTCCAAGGCGGCGCGCATGGTGCTGATGGCGCCGGACAAGCTGCTGGTGGATTTCGGGCTGCGCCGCGCCCACGGCGCGGAAGCGGGGCTGCTCGCGGCGCGCGCCAGTTACCTCGCGGGTTTTACCGGCACGTCGAACGTGCTCGCGGGCATGCAATTCGGCATTCCGCTGTTCGGCACGATGGCGCATTCCTTCGTGCAGGCCCATAGTGACGAGACGCTGGCCTTCGAGCATTTCGCCCATGCCCAGCCGGACAACGTGGTGCTGCTGATCGACACCTACGACACCGAGGCGGCGGCGAGCAAGGTGGTGGCGCTCGCGCCGCAACTGGAGCGGCAGGGCATCCGTATCAAGGGCGTACGCATCGATTCCGGCGACCTCGCCGATCATGCGCGCAAGGTGCGGCAGATCCTGGATGCGGGCGGGCTCCAGCATGTCACCATCTTCGCCAGCGGCGATATCGACGAATACCTGCTGCGCGACATGTTTGCTGCAAACGCGCCGGTGGACGGCCTCGGCATCGGCACGCGCATGGACACTTCGAGCGACATGCCCTATCTCGACTGCGCCTACAAGCTGCAGGAATATGCCGGCACGGCGCGCCGCAAGCGTTCCGAAGGCAAGCAGACCTGGCCCGGGCGCAAGCAGGTGTACCGCAGCTACGATGCCGCTGGCCGCATGGCATCGGATGTCGTGACCGTTGAAGGAGACGCGCAGCCGGGCGAACCGCTGCTGATAGCGGTGATGCGCGCAGGACAGCGCATCGCAGCCGCGACACTGGTGGACATCCGCAGCCACGCGGCAGCCAACCTGGCGCGCTTGCCGGAACCGCTGCACCGCCTGCAGGAACCGTATGATTACCGGGTGGAGATCGCCGCTGCGCTGCGCAGACTCGCGGAGCAGGTTGACCGGGGAGTGTAAGAGCGGGCGCCTGCACTGAGCCTGTCGAAGCGGCCCGCGAATTAAAGTTTTGAAAAGCGAGCCATGGGTGCATCATTGTCATGAAACACCGTCATTGCATGGAAGCCTTTAGCTGCGAGCGAAGCGTGGCAGGAAGCGAAGCAATCCAGAGGCTCAGTGCCGTCATTGCGAGCATAGCGAAGCAATCCAGAGGTTTTGGTTTTGTGCTGTGCATGACTGGATTGCCACGGCCCTGCGGGCCTCGCAATGACAATGCTTGTGGACTGTTCTGGTCAAAGGAGTTAATTGTGCCAGCACGCTCAACCTGGTTAATGGATAATCCTGATTAAACAGCTTACAGAGGTCACCAATGAAAATCGGCATTCCAAAAGAAATCAAGACCAATGAAAACCGCGTCGCTTTGGTTCCGGCGGGGGCGGAGGCGCTGGCATCGGCCGGGCACACGGTCATCGTGGAAGAGGGAGCAGGCTTGGGCAGCGGGTTCAGCGATGCGCTGTATCTGGCGGCAGGCGCGCAGATCGCAAGGAAGGCCGCTGCAGTGTGGGCGGAAGCCGACCTGATCGTGAAAGTGAAGGAACCGATCGAGTCGGAATGGGAACACATCAGGCCCGGCCAGGTTATTTTCACCTACTTTCATTTCGCCGCAAGCGAGCAATTGACCAGGGCACACATGGCTTCCGGCGCGGTGTGCATCGCCTATGAAACGGTCGAGCTGCCGTCGCGCGAACTGCCGTTGCTGACACCCATGTCGGAAGTGGCCGGGCGCATGGCGGTGCAGGAGGGCGCCAAATATCTGGAGAAACTCTACGGCGGGCGCGGCATATTGCTCGGCGGCGTGCCGGGCGTGCCGCCCGCCAGGGTGGTGATACTCGGCGGCGGCGTGGTCGGCGTGAATGCGGCAAAAATGGCGGCCGGGCTGGGCGCCAGTGTCGTCATCCTCGATGTCTCGCTGGAGAGGCTGCGCTATCTCAGCGATGTGATGCCCGCCAACGTGCAGCTGATATTTTCGGACCGGCATACGCTGCTGAAGCAGATCGCCCGCGCCGATCTGGTCATCGGCGCGGTGCTGGTGCACGGAGCCGTCGCGCCCAAACTGATCCGCCGCGAAGACATCAATATCATGCGCAAGGGGGCGGTGATCGTGGATGTCTCCATCGACCAGGGCGGCTGTGTCGAGACGATGCATCCGACCACGCACGAAAACCCGACGTTCATCGTCGAGGGCGTCATTCACTACGGCGTGGCCAACATGCCCGGCGGCGTGCCGATCACCTCGACGCTGGCGCTGACCAACGCCACCCTGCCCTATGTGCTGCAACTGGCAAAAAAGGGATACCGGCATGCGCTCAGGGGATCTCCGGCGCTGCTGAAGGGACTCAACATCGTTGGCGGAAAAGTAACGCACAGGAAAGTCGCCGAGGCATTCGGCCTGGGCTATCACCCGGCGGAATCCATGATCGACTGACTTGCCCTGCTGCTTGATTGTTAGCGGCAAATGGCATAAAGTAAGAATTCCTTACTTTTGCCAATTGGAAATTTGCCATGCTTGCCAAGATGACCTCCAAGAATCAGCTCACCCTGCCCAAGAGCGTGACGGCCGCCGTCGGCACGGCGGAATACTACGACGTGGAAGCCCGCAACGGCCAGATCGTGCTCACCCCGGTGCGCATTCAGCGTGGCGACGCCGTGCGCGCCAAACTGGCCGAGCTGGACTTGAGCGAGCAGGACATTGCCGATGCGGTCGCATGGGCGCGAAAACCCGCTGCAGCTAAAAATTCACGCAAGAAATGACCCGTTCAACACGCCTGCCACGCGTGGTGATCGACACCAATCTGGTGCTGTCCGCGCTGGTATTTGCCGAGAGTCGGCTGGCGCCACTGCGGCATGCATGGCAGGGCAATCACTGCCAGCCGCTGGTGTCAGCCGTCACTGCCGCAGAACTTATACGTGTGCTCGCATACCCGAGATTCAAACTCTCAGCCGCAGAACAGCAGGAGCTGCTTGCCGACTATCTGCCCTATTGCACCACGGTGCGCATGCCCGACAGGCCACCCGCAACACCCGCCTGCCGCGACGTATTTGACTTGCCTTTTCTGCAACTTGCCGTCGCGGGCAAGGCAAAATACCTGGTTACCGGTGACCAGGATCTGCTGAGCCTCGCCGGCCGGTTTGTCTGTCCCATCATGACCGCCGATCAATTCATGAAAATGCTGAGGAAACGCTGAATAAGTATGTCATCGCGAGAATAAGCCGTTAGCCGCGAGCGAAGCGTGGCGGAAAGCGACGTGGCGATCCAGAACTATGTGTCCATGAGGCTTTCTGGATTGCTTCGCTGCGCTCGCAATGACGGCCTTAGGCTTGTTCAGCATTTCCCTAAATCCATGATCAACGCGCGGCAGTATAGGTGGCTGCTGCCATGCCGGATCAGCTTCGCTACTCGTAGCGCAGGAATTCCTCTGCCAGGGCCTCGTCGCCGAAACGGTCGATCAGCTCTTCGATTTCGGGCATCAGCATGTCGGCCTCATCCTCTTCCAGAACACCGTCGCCGATCAGGCGGGCGGACAGGCCGCTGGCCAGCGCATCCCTGATCGTTGCGAGGGTGGGCGGGTTTTCCCGGTTCTCGTCGCTTACGATGATCTCTATCGCCCGCGACAGCGGTTCACTGGCATAGATCGAGACGAAATCGATCGCCGCCGCCGACTCTCCGAACCCTTCGATCAGCGCATCCAGCTCGTCGATGAGCGATTCGAAAGTGTCGAAGTGGTGCAGGTGTTCGTCTTCGCTGAGTTCGGCAGGCAGTTCATGTTCGATGAATGAGCGGACCGTGGCAAGCGTTACCGGCTCGTCGGAGTCCAGCTGGTTGACGATGCTTTCGATGAGGATGGATAGTTCCGGGCTGGTGCGGCTGGCGATGTCAATCGGATTGCGGATCATGATTTACTCTCCTGTTCGAAGTTACCAAGGCATGGTACTGCTCAAACTGACTGGGTCAGCGTGCTCTCGGGCGGCAGCGCTGTACCTCCGGGAACTGGAGTCAGCTTTACTGTCCGGATTCTGGTTGATTTGATGTTGCAGCGCAACATGATTTTTCGGGCACCGGATCATTCCACTGAACATCGGCGACCATGATGTGGTGTATTAATAAGGAAACGCTGAATAGGCCCAGAACCGTCATTGCGAGCGCAGCGAAGCAATCCAGGAAGTCCACATAGTTGTGGATCGCCACGTCGCTTCCCGCCACGCTTCGCTCGCGGCTAACGGCTTATTCTCGCGATGACATACTCTTATTCCGCGTTTCCATAATTATTGATCTGTACATAAACGATGCCGCCCCCATTG
>JAGWMH010000131.1 GCA_028871775.1 Betaproteobacteria bacterium | reverse complement strand
CCCTCTCCTCAATCCTCTCCCGCAAGCGGGAGAGGAGGCAATCGCTCCTTCTCCCTCTGGGAGAAGGTTGGGATGAGTGATGGCCGGAATGACGATGGGGTTGGTTGTCCTCAATCCTCAGTCTTCTGCCCTCTGGTTCACCCCTCGCGCAGCCGTTTTTCCGCCGCCATCAGCGGCATCGGCTGGCCGAGCAATACCAGCACATCGCCGGCCCGCATCACCATGTCGCCCGCCGGCTGGCTACCGCGCACGTTGTGGCGGCGCACTGAGTTGACTTCCACTTCCAGTTCGTCCAGATTGATCTCATCCAGCGTTTTACCCACGGCGGCATCGTGCTCATCCAACAACACGCTATGAAAGCGCGGTTGCAGGTTTTCCGTGGTTTCACCCACTTCATCGACAGGCGCACGAAAGAATCCGCTGAATACGCTGTAGCGGCGCGCGCGGCTTTCCTGAATGCGGCGGATGACGCGGCTGAGCGGCACGCCTGACATCAGCAGCGCCTGCGAAGCGAGCATCACGCTGCCTTCCGT
Source organism: Betaproteobacteria bacterium (assembly GCA_028871775.1). Lineage (GTDB taxonomy): Bacteria > Pseudomonadota > Gammaproteobacteria > Burkholderiales > Gallionellaceae > CAITJF01. Next base: position 4,908 of record JAGWMH010000131.1, on the reverse strand, counting down.
CACTTCCGCCACCACCTCGGCTGCACCGGCCTGTTTGAGCGCCTCGATATGGGTATCGTCGGCAGTGCGCACCACCACCGGCAGGTCGGGGCGCAGTTCATTTACATGGTGCAGGATCTTGAGGGCGGAGTGCTTGTCGTCGTAAGTGATCACCAGAGTCTTGGCGCGCATCAGCCCGGCGGCCATCAGCACTTCGCGCTTGGCGGCATCGCCATACACCACACTCTCTCCCGCCGCAGCGGCCTCGCGCACCCGGCGCGAGTCGAGATCAAGCGCGATGGAATGGACATTCTCCTGCTCCATGAAACGCGCCAGCGCCTGCCCGCTGCGCCCAAAGCCGCAGATGATGACATGCGCGTCGGCTCCCATGCTTTGCACCGCGATGTGGTGTATCTGCATGGCGCTGGTCATCCATGCCGATGGGGAAATGTGCCGCACAATGGCTTCGGCATGTTGCAGCAGGAATGGCGCGGCGAGCATGGAAAGCAGCATGGCCGCCAGCACGTTCTGCATCACTTCGGCGGGCAGCAGATTCACCCCGCCCGCAAGGGTCAGCAGCACGAAACCGAATTCACCCGCCTGCGCCAGCCCCAGCCCGCTGCGGATCGCCGCGCCCCAGTCAGTGGCGAACCAGCGCGCCAGCAGCGCCACCACCGCCGCCTTGAACGGCAGCAGGATGAGCAGCAACAGCAACACCCAGCCGAAGCCCGCGATCACGCTGCCCAGATCGAGCATCATGCCGATGGTGACGAAAAACAGGCCGAGCAGCACATCGCGGAACGGCTTGATGTCTTCTTCCACCTGATAGCGGTATTCGGTTTCGGAAATCAGCATGCCGGCGACGAATGCGCCCAGCGCCAGGGAAAGGCCGGCCAGTTCGGTGAGCCATGCCAGCCCCAGGGTGAACAGCAGCACGTTGAGCATGAACAGCTCGGAAGATTTCTGCATCGCCACCAGATGGAACCACGGCCGCAACAGCCGCTGCCCAAAAATCAGCAGCGCCGCCAGAACCACTGCGGCCTTGAGCAGGGCGATGCCGAGTGTGGCATAGATGGCTTGCCCGCTGCTGGCCAGCGCCGGAATGATGGTGATGAGCGGCACCACGGCCAGATCCTGGAACAGCAGTACGCCCATGACGTTCTGGCCGTGCGGCGTGTTCAGTTCGGCGCGCTCGACCAGCATCTTGCTGACAATCGCGGTGGAGGACATCGCCAGCACCCCGCCCAGCGCCAGGCCGGCGCGCCAATCGAGCCCGAAAAACAGCGAGGTGAGCATGACCAGCAAAATGGTGGCCAGCACCTGCGCGGTGCCCAGCCCGAATACCACGCGCTGCATGATGCGCAGCCGCGCCAGGCTGAATTCCAGCCCGATGCTGAACATCAGGAACACCACGCCGAATTCGGCCAGATGGCGCGTCTCCGGCGCATCGGGTATCCAGCCCAGCGCGTGCGGCCCGATCAGGATGCCGACGATGAGATAGCCCAGCATCGCCGGCAGGCGCAGGATGCGGCACAGCACCACCACGCCCACGGCGACGGCGAGCAGGATCAGCAAAAGTTGCAGCGAGTTAGTCATGTGCGCGCTCAAGCAGCGGGATTTGCCATGTGCGGATAATGCCCTAAGTAGCGCACTCTTTCAAAATTTCACGGCACCGGAGCTCACTGTTATAATTCCAAATAGTTCATTAACCAAATTGAGCGTGCTGACACAATCAACTCCTTTAATCAGAACAGCCCATAAGTATTGTCATTGCGAGGCCCGCAGGGCCGTGGCAATCCAGCCAGCCATCATGCTGCCAAAACCTCTGGATTGCCGCGTCGTTGCCGCGCTTCGCTCGCAATGACGACGCCTCCTCGCAATGACGGATGCAATATATATGGCTCGCCTTGACAAAAAGTTCTAATGGATAATCCGAGATAATCTCCCGCCATGAACAAAACCCTCTCCGCCGCCCCTCGCGCGCTCGACCTGGCGCGCGAGGTGTTGAGCACCGAAGCCGCCGCCGTACTGGCGCTCTCGCAGCGCATCGACGAAACTTTCCTGCGTGCGCTCAACATCATCCTGTCCTGTGAAGGGCGGGTGATCGTCAGCGGCATGGGCAAATCCGGCCATATCGCGCGCAAGATCGCCTCCACCCTGTCCAGCACCGGCACACCGGCGTATTTCGTGCACCCTGCCGAGGCCAGCCACGGCGATCTCGGCATGATCACCGCCGAGGATGTGTTTATCGCGCTGTCCTATTCCGGCGAAAGCGAAGAACTGCTCACCATCGTGCCGGTCATCAAACGCCAGGGCGCACGGCTGATCAGCCTGACCGGCAATCCGCAATCCAGCCTGGCGCAGGCTTCGGATGCGCACCTCAACGCCGCCGTGGACAAGGAGGCATGCCCGATGGGACTGGCACCCACCGCCAGCACCACGGCTGCGCTGGCCCTGGGTGATGCGCTCGCCGTGGCGTTGCTGGATGCGAAAGGGTTTGGCGAGGAAGATTTCGCCCGCTCGCATCCCGGCGGCAACCTGGGCCGCCGCCTGCTCACCCATGTGCGCGACATCATGCACAGCGGCGAGGGAATTCCCGCCGTCAGGCACGATGCCCTGCTTTCCGATGCGGTGCTGGAGATATCGCGCAAGCGCCTGGGCATGACCGCCATCGTGGATGATGCGCAGCGCGTGCTGGGCATTTACACCGATGGCGATTTGCGCCGCACGCTGGAAAAGCGGCTCGATTTCGCCACCACCCCGGTCAGCACCGTCATGTCGCGCAATCCGCGCACCATAGGCCCGGACGCGCTGGCGGCGGAGGTGGTGCAGGTCATGGAGCAGCACAACATCAACCAGATGCTGGTGGTGGATGCCGGCCACAGGCTGGTCGGCGCGCTGAACGTGCATGATTTGCTGCGCGCGAAGGTGATCTGATGCTGCCGGCCCAGGCTCTATCCATCCGCCTCATCGCCTTCGACGTGGATGGCGTGATGACCGACGGCGGGCTTTATTTGTCCGACTCCGGGGAGGAATTCAAGCGCTTCAACTCGCTGGACGGGCAAGGCCTGAAAATGCTCATGGCATCCGGTGTGGCGCTGGCCTTCATCTCCGGACGCACTTCGCGTTGCGTCGAACTGCGCGCGCGCAACCTGGGCATCACCCACTTGTATCAGGAGGTAAACGACAAGCTGGATACCATGCAGAAACTGCTTGCCCAACTCCAGTTGCCGCCTGCCGCCGCCGCCTTCATGGGCGATGATGTGGTGGATCTGCCGGTGATGCGCCATGTCGGGCTGTCGATCAGCGTGCCGGACGCGCCGCAGGTGGTGCGCGACCACACCCATTATGTCACCATGCGCAGCGGGGGGCACGGCGCAGTGCGTGAAGTGTGCGAGCTGCTGATGTCGGCGCAGGGCACGCTGGAGGCCCAACTGGAGCCCTATCTAACAGGCATGGCAAATAGCCACCGATGATGACAACTCCACTGCAACGGCTGCGCGAGTGGTCGGCCCTGTTGCCGCTGCTGTTGCTGCTGGCGGCAACTTATTGGCTGAACCAGCAGGTGCAACCCCTGCCGCCCAAGCCCGACGCCGGCAAGCGCCACGACCCGGATTTCATCATCAGCAAATTTTCCGCCACCACGCTGAATGAGCAGGGTGTGCCGCACTTCCTCGTGTCCGCACAGAAAATGATGCATTACCCCGACGATGACAGCACCCATCTGGACGAGCCGCAACTAAGCAGCGTTAATGCGGACCGGCCACCTGTTTATGCTTTTGCCAGGCAGGGCGAAGTGTCGAGCAAGGGTGACGAGATATTCCTGCGTGACGACGTGAAACTCGTGCGCGCCGCCAGCGCCACGCAAAGCGAGATGACATTCACCACCACTTACCTGCATGTCATTCCGGACCGCGACCTGGCGGATACCGACCGCCCTGTCACCATGACAGACGCACACAACATCGTGCATGCGGTGGGCATGCAATTCGACAACAAGGCGCGCAAAATGAAGCTGCTGGCACAAGTAAGAAGCCAGCATGACCCCGCAAAATGAGAACCTTTAATAATCTGCTGCGCAGTCGATCTGCTTCGTTGCGTGCTCGCTCAATCCTCGCCTACCTCCATGGTATGTCTCGTCGTTCGCTGCGCGGCGCCTTGCAGCTCGACTTGCTCGCTACGATTCTTAAAGGTTCTCTAATGAACACGGTTCTGCTCTGCGCAGCACTGGCCTGCCACGCCCCTGCCAGTTACGCCGAGCGCGCCGACCGCGACAAGACGATACATCTGGATGCCAATCAGGTCAGCGTCGACGATGCCAACCAGGTCAGCATATTCGAGGGCAACGTACAATTCACCCAGGGCACGATGACCATCCGCGGCGACAAGATAGTCGTGACGCAGAGCAAGGATGGTTTCACGCACGGCACGGCAACCGGGAAACCCGCCAGCTTCCGCCAGAAACGCGAGGGTTCCGACGAATATGCGGAAGGCTATGGGGAGCGCATCGAGTATGACACGAAGAGCGAGACCCTGGATTTGTTCGGCCAGGCGCGCATGAAACAGGGAGAGGACGAGGTGCGCGGCGAGCACATTACCTACAGCTCCAAAACGGAAATTTTCCAGGTGAACGGTGCGTCCGGCAAACCCGTGGATGCGCCGGGCAAAGGGCGGGTGCACGCCGTCATCCAGCCCAAAAACCGGAATGCCGCAACCGGTCCGGCGGCGGAACCGCTGCCGATCCAACCGGCGGATACGCTGCCCCGGCCTAACGATCAAGGCGACTCGCCACCCTAAATGATGAAACAGCGAATCGCCATGACCGTTTCCCCCCTCCCCCTCCCTCCCCCGCCTGCGTGTGTTGTTGAGGCTTCAGCCCCTTACAACCACGGCATACCCCTTGCGAGTGCAGCGGGAGAGGGAGGCAAT
>JAGWMH010000130.1 GCA_028871775.1 Betaproteobacteria bacterium | reverse complement strand
ACTTCGGCATCAAGTACAACACCGGCAACGGTAGCCCTGCGCCGGAGAAAGTGACCGAAGCCATTTACGCCCGGAGCAAAACCATCAGCGAATACCGCATGCTCGACGCAGCCGATGTGGCGTTCGATGCTGTCGGCGAAATTTTGCTGGGCAGCATGAAAGTGCAGGTGTTCGACCCGGTGAGCGACTACGCCGAGTTGATGGAATCGCTGTTCGACTTCGCGGCGATCCGTGCACTGCTCGCCAGCGAATTCAGAATCCGCTTCGATGCCATGCACGCGGTGAACGGGCCCTACGCAAAAGAGATACTGGAGCGGCGTCTGGGCGCGCCTGCCGGCAGCGTGATCAACGCCGTGCCGCTGGAGGATTTCGGCGGCGGCCATCCCGATCCCAACCTGACTTACGCGCATGATCTGGTAGAGATCATGTATGGCGAAAATGCGCCGGATTTCGGCGCGGCCTCGGACGGCGACGGCGACCGCAACATGATCCTCGGCAGAAAATTTTTCGTGACCCCCTCCGACAGCCTGGCTGTCATTGCCGCCAACGCCACGCTGGCGCCGGGCTACAAACAAGGACTGGCGGGCATTGCGCGCTCGATGCCGACCAGCGCGGCGGCAGATCGCGTGGCACAGGCGCTGAACATCCCCTGCTACGAGACGCCCACCGGCTGGAAATTTTTCGGCAACCTGATGGACGCGGGCAGGGTGACGCTGTGCGGCGAAGAAAGTTTCGGCACCGGCTCCGATCACGTGCGCGAGAAGGACGGCCTGTGGGCGGTGCTATTCTGGCTCAACATTCTTGCCGCTCGCCGGCTATCGGTGGAGAGCATCGTGCGCGAGCACTGGGCGAAGTATGGCCGCAACGTGTACTCGCGCTACGACTATGAGGGCCTGCCCACGGAAGCGGCACAAGGCGTGATGCAGCACCTGAAAAATAATTTCACCACACTGGCCGGAGCGCAGTTTGGCAAATACACGGTGAAGTTCTGCGATGATTTCAGCTACACCGATCCGGTGGACGGCAGCGTGAGCACAGGGCAGGGCGTGCGCATCATTTTCACCGACGGCTCGCGCATCGTGTTCCGCCTCTCCGGCACCGGCACGGAAGGCGCGACGCTGCGCATGTATCTGGAAGCCTTTGAAGCGGACGTTGCGCGCCATCGCCTCGACGCGCAAGTGGCGCTGGCCGACCTGATCGAAATCGCCTTGCAGGTTTCGGAATTAAAGCAGCGCACCGGGCGCGAGCGGCCCACGGTGATTACCTGACCTGCTAAGGAACTGCTGGTTTATCCGGCGCCATTGCAGGCGCGGGGGACAGTGACTGTATCGGGTTGGTTTCGCTTCCCGGAACGGGAAGGTTATTCGTCGCAGAGGTGCAGCGTTGAGCCTTCCGCCAGTTCGCCCGTATCCGGATCAATCCAGTCGGAGATGCCAATTTCCTCTTCCGCTTCATGGAGTGTCTCGCCTTCCTCGTAGTCGCTGTCTTCCTGGTACTGCATATCCAGCAGCGCTTCGGCCGAGCTCGCGAAGGGGCCATAATATTTTCCGGTGAGCTTGTCCTGCCAGTAGAAACCATCGGGGCGCTCGCTCAGGCACGCCTCATCACCGGCCAGCGCTGTTTGACCAGGCTCTGGTTCTTCTGAGGCGGGTGTCGGTGTTGCGCGTTTTTTACTGCTCGTCATGATTCACTCGCTACTGCAAATTTTGCTTGTGGATAGTATTGAGAAACCGCGCGTTGCTGTCAATGGTAAATTTGGAAAAATTGTTGCCGGTGTGACGGGTATGTCCGAAGTATATGCGCATGCTTATCGGTTGTGTCGATGAAATCCATTTTTTAGCCCAAACTTTTTCTTATGCGATTTGTTGCTCTGCTATAATCCGCACCCTCGGGGCGTAGCGCAGCCTGGTAGCGTACTTGCATGGGGTGCAAGTGGTCGGAGGTTCAAATCCTCTCGCCCCGACCAGTTTAATCAGTAAGTTATCCAAAAACAAAAAGCCGGTCAATCCGGCTTTTTTGTTTCCCGGGGAAGATCTTCTTTTCCTGAAAAAAACAGAACAAAAAGTTTCACATTTCCTCGTGGCGGATTATCATCTGGGCGCGTTGGGTTTTACCGGAACTTGGGTTGGCTCAACGGCGGGGGTGCATCTTTACCGAACCGCATTGGTTGCCGCACATTTCGGAATAACGACACTACGAGGAGAACGATCATGGCTAAAGGACAGCAACGCAAAACCAAAGAAGCGAAGAAACCAAAAAAGGCGCCGCCCGCCAAGTGACCGGCGCGCTCGTCGCGCACTCCTGAGCACCGGCAATCCCGCCCCGGCTCTGTCAGGGAGGCTGTGCACAAGGCTCCGCGCTTGCGCGCGGGCATGGCCCGCTTCTGCCTATGGGTAGCCGGTTAACTCAGTACCACCGCCACCTCATCCCACTCCGTCGTGTATCGCCTCGAAACATTCCCGCGGCGCATCGCCCATCCTTTCCTGACGCCTTCGCCCAATAGCTGCACCGTGCCGCTGCCCATGCTGCGGTTGATATGGTCGAGTGTCGCCATCAGCGACCGCGATTTTTGCTGCGCCTGCACATCGTCGAACAGCGTGCGCGGCCTTGCTGCGGCGGCAATGATTCCGGTAAGCATCACCCCTGTCTTCTGGTAGGCATAGCCGCTGCGGTAGATCTGCCGCAGCCCGCTCAGGGCGGCATGGCACAGCAGGCGCGTGTCATCCGTCGGGTCGGGCAACGGCACGGTAATGCCCTGCTGGTATTGCGGCTCTTTTTCCTTGTGCGGGTTGGTGCGGACATAGACCTGTATGCCGCCCGCCAGGGAATGCTGGCGGCGCAGCTTCTCGGCGGCGCGGGTGGCATAGGCGATCACCGCCTGCTCCAGGTCTTGCAGCGCACGCACCGGCATGCCGAACGAGCGCGAGCAGATGATCTGCTGCCGGGGCGGGCTGAACTCATCCAGCTCCAGGCAGGCCACGCCGTTCAGTTCCGCTACCGTGCGTTCCATCACCACGCTGAACCCGGCGCGGATGCGTCTGGCGGGCGCGCGTTTCAAATCCAGCACCGACGCGATGCCCATATCACGCAGCCCGGCGGTGGTGCGCCTGCCCACGCCCCACACCTCGCCCACCTCGATGCCGGCGAGCAGGGCATCCAGATCCCGCTCCGGCATCTCGTTAAAGTTGCACACCCCCGCATATTGCGGCTGCTTCTTGGCGACGTGGTTGGCAAGCTTCGCCAGCGTCTTGCTCGATGCGATGCCCACGCACACCGGAATGCCCACGCATTGCCGGATGGTGCCGCGCATCGCCTGTCCGCATCGGGTCAGCTCGGCCATGCCGCTCAGTTCCAGAAAGGATTCGTCTATGGAATAAATTTCCTGTTGCGGGCTGAAGCGGGAGAGCAGTCGCATCACCCGGCTGGAGAGGTCGGCATACAGCGTGTAGTTGGAGGAGAGCGCGATGATGCCGTGGCGTCTGGCAATGTCCTGCAACTGGAACCACGGCGCAGCCATCCTGATGCCGAGGTCTTTGGCTTCCTGCGAGCGCGACACCACGCAGCCGTCGTTGTTGGATAACACTACCACCGGCTTGCCTTCCAGTTTTGGCTGGAACAGGCGTTCGCAGGAGACGTAGAAGTTGTTGCAATCTACCAGGGCAATGGCGCGCATGAACTGAATTACCGATGAATTTAAAAACAGCAATTCAAGCCACAGAGAACACAGAGAACACAGAGATACCGGCGGTATCACGCATTTCCTTGACACGCCCAAAAGGTGAATCAATTTTTGGCCCCAACCGTTTGGTTTTTCTCTGTGCTCTCTGTGTTCTCTGTGGCTAAAGAGTTTTTAATCGCGGGCATGGCCCGCTCCTACAATAAATTGCGCTCAAATCTTGTGGATGTTCCAGGTCACTACACCCCAGACGGAAAAATCCTGCTCCGGCCTGAGCTGCCTGTCCGGGTGAGCCGGGTGCGCGGCGCGCAGCACCGGTCCGTCCGGCGTGCGCAGCAACTGCCTCAGGGTGAATTCGCCACCCGCCACCGCGACGACCACGCAGCCATGCGTGGCGGGCAAGGAGCGATCCCCACCAGCAAGTCGCCGTCGAAGATGCCCATGCCGCGCATCGAGTCTCCCGCCACGCGCATGAAAAAGGTGGACTCGCGATGCCGGATCAGGTGTTCATCCAGGCTGATGCGCTGTCCGGCATAATCATCGGCAGGGGAGGGGAAGCCTGCGGGCAGACCGGAATCTGCAAGGGACGGTTCAGCGCAGCACTGCGTGCTGTCCGGAGTGGATGGATGCATGATGGTTACTTTTTGTACTTGCGTATCAGGCCCACCAGCACGCCGAAAATTTCCAGCGCGCCTTGCGGGCGGATGACGGGGTAGGCCTGGTTGGCCGGGCGCAGGATGAACTTGCCGCGCTCCTTGTCCAGGGTCTTCAGCGTGAACTCGCTGTCCACGATCGCCACCACGATGTCGCCGACATTGGCCGACATGCGCTTTTCCACCACGGCGACATCGCCGTCATGGATGCCCGCCTCGATCATCGAATCGCCCCTGACCGGAACCAGCGTGGTCCTGGAGGGCGTATCGATCAGCATCTCGTCGATGATGAACAACTCGCCCTGGCCGGAGTCGACGGAAACCGGCATACCCGCCGGAACGGAAGACTCGGCCAGGGGCCGGGCAAAGAACTGGCGCATCGGCACCCAGACCCCGTCCGGCGTGCGCTCGATGAAGCCCGCCTCGCTCAGGCGCGTCAGGACGGTCTTGACCCATGACTTGGAAGCAATGCCGAACACCCCGCACAACGTGGCATACGACGGAATGCTTTTCCAGTTGGCGTAATAGTCCTGGAGTTTGGAAAGATACTCTGCGTCTTTAGGGTTGAAGTCGGTCATGGCAAGATGGATGGAGAACGAACGTGCTGCATACTGTAAAGAACGCGCGTTCTGTTGTCAATGGGGGTGGTAGGTAAGATTGACCAGCTATTTTGCGGGAATGCTTATGTAGGCCTAGGTGAAATGCTGAACAAGCCTAAGACCGTCATTGCGAGCGCAGCGAAGCAATCCAGAAAGTCTCAAAGATCACATAGTTCTGGATCGCCACGTCCCGCCACGCTTCGCTCGCGGCTAAATGCGCTCCTCGCGATGACATACTTATTCAGCGTTTCCCTAGATAATTCGGCATATTGTAATACCCGTGTTTCTGTGCAATAGTTCGCGAGCCTTGCCGAATAAAAAATACTTGCGCGTTCAACCGCGCAAAACAACGGTGGGGAGGAAACAATAACAGGGAGAATTTGAAATAACTCCGCGTCCGGCACAAGCCCGTACCTGCACCGGCAGGTAGCAAATGCGCGTGCCGGAATCGGTTGGAAACACTTTCAATCGGCGGAGGGAATGGCACGAAAGTGCGTACCCTTCAGGGATTCCCGCCAGGGCTTAACCAGGTAGCGCGCAT
>JAGWMH010000129.1 GCA_028871775.1 Betaproteobacteria bacterium | reverse complement strand
TAATTTATCCCGTTCGGCCTGAGCTTGTCGAAGGCCATCAAGCCGTTCATGTTTCGACAAGCTCAACACGAACGGTCACTATTTCAGCGTTATCCTTGTTCCTTCGCCCATGAATCTTTCAGCGTCACCGTGCGGTTGAACACCAGCTTGCCGCCCGGCTGGTGGTCGCGGCGGTCGGTGCAGAAGTAGCCGAGGCGCTCGAACTGGTAGCGGGTTTCCGGCGCGGCATCTTTCACGCAGCTTTCCACCCAGCCCTGCACCACGGTGAGCGAGGCCGGATTGAGGTAGGTGCAAAAATCTATATTTTTATCCGCGTCCGGTTCCGGCACGGTGAACAGGCGGTCATACAGGCGCATCTCGGCGGGCAGCGCGTGCGCGCAGGAGACCCAGTGGATCACGCCCTTCACCTTGCGCCCCGCCGGGTTCTTGCCCAGCGTGTCCGCATCAATCGAGCAACGCAGTGCGGCGACATTCCCCGCCGCGTCTTTCACCACTTCATCGCAGCGCATCACGTAGGAATAGCGCAGCCGCACTTCGCCGCCCGGTATCAGGCGCTGCCAGCCTTCGGGCGGGATTTCGGCAAAGTCGTCGGCCTCGACCCATATCTCCCTGCTGAACGGCACCATGCGGCTGCCGAGTTCGGGGTGATTGGGATGAAATCCGGCCTCGCGCGATTGCGCGTTGGCCTGCTCAAAATTGCTGATGACCACTTTCAGCGGCTTCACCACCGCCATCACGCGCGGTGCGCGGGCTTCCAGGTCCTCGCGGATGCACGCCTCCAGCACGCCCATGTCCACCGTGTTCTCGCTCTTGGAAACCCCGATGCGGCGCGCGAATTCGCGCAGGCCTTGCGGCGTGTAGCCGCGCCTGCGCATGCCGGTGATGGTGGGCATGCGCGGATCGTCCCAGCCGCTGACGTGCTGCTCGGTGACCAGTTGCAGCAGCTTGCGCTTGCTGGTGATGGTGTAGTGCAGTTCCAGGCGCGAGAACTCGATCTGCTGCGGATGGCAGGGAATGGTGATGTTGTCCAGCACCCAGTCATACAGCGGGCGGTGATCCTCGAATTCCAGGGTGCACAGCGAATGGGTGATGCCTTCCAGCGCATCGGAAATGCAGTGGGTGTAGTCGTACATCGGGTAGATGCACCACTTGTCCCCGGTGCGGATGTGGTGCGCGCGGCGGATGCGGTAGATCGCCGGGTCGCGCAGGTTGATGTTGGGCGAGGCCATGTCTATCTTGGCGCGCAGCACTCTGGAGCCGTCGGCAAACTCTCCGTTTTTCATGCGCGCGAACAAGTCGAGGTTTTCTTCCACCGGACGCTCGCGATACGGGCTGTTCCTGCCGGGCTGGGTCAGCGTGCCGCGATACTCGCGCATCTCCTCGGCGGAGAGATCCTCCACATAAGCCTTGCCCTGCTTGATCAGCTCGACCGCATAGTCGTAAAGCTGCCCGAAATAGTCGGATGCCCAGCGCACCGGGCCGTGCCACTGAAAACCCAGCCAGTGCACGTCTTCCTGGATGGAGCGCGCGTATTCCTCGCTTTCCTTTTCCGGGTTGGTGTCGTCGAAACGCAGGTTGCACCGGCCTTTATAATCAAGCGCCAGCCCGAAGTTCAGGCAGATGGATTTGGCATGGCCGATATGCAGATAGCCGTTCGGTTCGGGCGGGAAGCGGGTGACGATGCCGGTGTGCCTGCCGCTCGCCAGATCGGCCTCGATGATGTTGCGGATGAAGTGCGGAACGGGCGCTTGTGTGTTGCTGCTCATTGTTTGATTCTTCTTTGCATGACCGGGGAACGCGCGGATTTTACCCGAAAACCGGCGCGCCCGAGCCGGCAAGGCACAGGCGAACGCGATAACTTGTGAAAGATACGGGCTTATTTGGTAGAATCCAAGCCGCTTGGGAAAAGCCCGTCCCATAGTAACCGACCCTGGTTGCAACTCATTTTCGGGGAAAACAACTATATGCATATGCTCAACCGTTTTTGCCAACCTGCCGCACTGTTCGGCGGCGCGCTGTTGCTGTGTTTCAGCCTTGCCGCGCACGCGGATGAAGTCCAGGACATCAACAAACTGTTCAAGCAGGGGCAGCATGAACAGGCGCTGGAGCGCGTCAACACTTACCTGGCGGGCAAACCCAAAGACGCGCAGGCACGCTTCCTGAAAGGGCTGATCCTCACCGAACAGGGCAAGACCAACGACGCCATCCGCATATTCTCCGAGCTGACCGAGGATTACCCGGAACTGCCCGAGCCCTACAATAACCTCGCCGTGCTGTACGCCGGCCAGGGCCAGTATGACAAGGCCAGGGTCGCGCTGGAAATGGCGATTCGCACCCATCCCAGCTATGCCACCGCGCACGAAAACCTGGGCGACATCTATGCCAAGATGGCGAGCCAGGCTTATGACCGCGCGCTGCAACTGGACCGCAGCAACACCGGCACCCAGACCAAGCTGGCGCTGATCAAGGATCTGTTCACTGGCGGCGCCGCCAAGGGCGTCAAGGCTACCCACGCTGCCGGCACCGCGACGAGCGAGGCCAAACCACAACTCGCTGCCGCCGCCATCCCGGCGGAAGCACCCGCAACACCCGCCGCAGCATCCGCCGTCACTCCCGCAAAGGGTGCTGCTCCGCTGCCTGCACCAGTAGCGCCTGAAGGGCGGGCGGCGGGCGGTGTCAGCCCCGCCCAAGCGGAAGCAGGGGGCGGGTTGCCTGCCTCTGCCGCCCCCATCAAGGAGGCGCGCAGCAACATTTCCGCAGCCGGCGGCCCGGCAGCCGCAAAGAAACCAGCCGCCAGCAGCAATAGTGAAGTGCTGAAGGTAGTCCATGAATGGGCCGCCGCGTGGTCGTCCAAGAACCTGAAGCGCTATTTCGCGTTCTACGCTAAGGATTTCAGGACGCCGGGCGGCGAGAGCCGCAAAGACTGGGAAGCGCAGCGCCGTGAGCGCATCAGCAAGCCCCAGTCCATCCATGTGAGCATCAGCGACCCCAGGGTCAAACTGATTGATGACAGCCACGCCAGCGTATCCTTCCGCCAATCCTATCGCGCCAGCCACTTGAAAACTTCCTCCAGCAAGACGCTGGTGCTGGTAAAATCCGGCGGCAACTGGCTGATCCAGGAAGAACGTTCGGGGAAATAATGCGCATCCTTCTCCTGTTACTCGCACTGACATCCGCGCTCAATCCGGCATATGCCGGGGAGCATGGCGGTACACTGGATTCGCGCAGCATGGAAGCGTTGCTGGTGGAAAGCCTGTTGTCGGTATCCAGCAACAAACTGGATGTGGCGCTGAACGAAGTGGATTCGCTGCTCAAGATCAAACCCAATTTCAAACTTGCGCAACTGGTCAGGGGCGACCTGTTGCTGGCGCGTGCCCGTCCGCTCAACGACTTCGGCAATGCGCCGGATGCGTCGCGCGAGCGCATGGAAGACCTGCGCGATGAGGCGCGCGTGCGGCTGCGCCGCTTCCAGGAACAGTCGCCTGCCGCACTCGTCCCGAAATTCCTGTGGCAGCTCGATGCACAGCAGCGCCATGCCATCGTGGTGGACACCAGCAAGTCCACGCTGTACCTATATGAGAACGTCAACGGCGAACCGCGCTATGTGGCGGATTTCTACATCAGCAGCGGCAAGAACGGCTCCGAGAAGGTTGCCGAGGGCGACCAGAAGACGCCGCTCGGCGTGTATTTCATCAACGCCAGCCTGCCCAAGAACAAGCTCACCGATTTCTACGGCAGCGCCGCCTATCCGCTGAGCTACCCCAACGAATGGGACCGCAAGCAGGGCCGCGACGGCCACGGCATCTGGCTGCACGGCACGCCGAGCAATACTTACAGCCGCCCGCCGCGCGCCAGCAACGGCTGCGTGGTGCTGTCCAACGAGGACCTGGAAAATCTCGGCAAGCTGTTGCAGGTTGGCGTCACCCCGGTGATCATCACCAACCAGATGGACTGGAGCGACGAGCAGAGCAAGGCCGACCGCGCCGAGCTGCTGAGTGAAATCGAGCAATGGCGCGCGGACTGGTCCGGCCTCGACACCGACACCTACCTCGGGCACTATGCGCGCGATTTCTCCAGCGGCAGCGCGGATTTTTCCGCCTGGGCGCAGCAGAAGAAGCAGGTGAATGCCGGCAAATCATGGATCAAGGTGAATCTGTCCAACATCAGCGTGTTTGCCTATCCCAACCAGCCCAACATGGCGGTGGTCAATTTCGAGCAGGATTACGCCAGCAACAACCTGAACAACCGCATGAAAAAACGCCAGTACTGGATGAAGCGCGACAACCGCTGGCAAATTGTTTATGAGGGCGCGGCGTAATTTTTCCACGCTACCCCGGCGCACCATTCCCAATCTCAACAACAGGAAATGCAGCATGAATTTCATGAAATGGTTCTCCGCACTGTTACTCGGCTGGCTGTTGTGCTGCAACACGCAAGCCGCAACCGATTCCAAACCCTCCGCGCAAAAAGGAAAACACAGCATGGTAAAACTGTATACCAACTACGGCGTCATCACCATCGAACTGGACGCCGCAAAGGCCCCGCTATCGGTCAAGAACTTTCTCGACTATGCGGGCAGCGGTTTTTATAACGGCACCATATTCCACCGCGTGATAGACGGCTTCATGATCCAGGGCGGCGGTTTCGAGCCGGGCATGAAGCAGAAGCCGACCAAGGCTCCGATCAAGAACGAAGCGGCGAACGGCCTGAAAAATGACAACTACACCGTCGCCATGGCGCGCACCGGCGATCCGCATTCCGCCACGGCGCAGTTCTTCATCAACGTGAATGACAACGGCTTCCTCAACTATCCCGGCCAGGATGGCTGGGGCTATGCCGTATTCGGCAAGGTAGTGGAAGGCAAGGATGTGGTGGATGCGATTCGCAAGGCCAAAACCGGCTTCCGCAGCGGGTTCCAGGACGTGCCGCTGGAGGATGTCGTCATCGCCAAGGCCGAAGTGCTGAAATAACCAGAACGGCGCCTCAGGCGCCGTTTTTGATTATAGTCATGCCCCATAGCCTGCTCATTTCCGACCTGCATCTCAGCGCAAAACAGCCGCGCAGCACGGAGGTGTTCCTGCGCTTCATGCAGCACACTGCGCCCAAGGCAGAAGCGCTATACATTCTCGGAGACCTGTTCGAATCCTGGGCGGGCGATGACGATCTCGATGATCCCTTCCACCTGCGTATCACCAGCGCACTGCGCACCCTTGCCGCAGGCGGCACGCACTTGTTCATCATGCATGGCAACCGGGATTTTCTGATGGCCGGGGAATTGGCAGCAGCGAGCTATGCCACGCTGCTGCCCGACCCTGCGCTGGTCAACCTGCACGGCACGCCGACGCTGCTTACCCACGGCGATATCCTGTGCACCGGCGATGCCGCTTACCAGAGCTTTCGCAGCCAGGTGCATGAACCGGCCTGGCAGCAACAATTCCTCAGCCAGCCGCTGGCGCAACGCAAGGCCGTTATCGAACAACTGCGCGCGCGCAGCGAAAACGAGAAGCAAGGCAAA
>JAGWMH010000128.1 GCA_028871775.1 Betaproteobacteria bacterium | reverse complement strand
GTGGTGGCACTGCCCATCGTGCTGCCGCCGACGGTGATCGGTTTTTACCTGCTGGTGGCGATGGGACCGAATGGCCCGCTCGGCCATCTCATGCAGTTTTTGGGGATGGGCTTGCTGCCATTTACCTTCGCCGGGCTGGTGGTTGCATCGGTGTTTTATTCCCTGCCGTTTGTGGTGCAACCGCTGCAAAATGCCTTCGAGGCTATCCCCGAACGGATGCTGGAAACCGCAGCCACCCTGCGCGCATCGGCGCTGGATAGCTTTTTCAGCGTGGTGCTGCCCCTGGCCAAACCCGGCTTCCTCACCGCCTCGGTGCTGGGCTTCGCGCACACGGTCGGCGAATTCGGCGTGGTGCTGATGATCGGCGGCAACATTCCGAACCAGACCCGTGTGGTGTCGGTGCAGATTTATGATCACGTCGAGGCAATGGAATACGCACAGGCTCACTGGTTGTCGGCGGGCATGCTGTTGTTCGCCTTTCTGGCATTGCTGCTACTCTATACTTTCAACCAGATGGGTCGGCGCAAATGATCGCTGCACGCTTCAAGCTCGCCTACACCGCCTTTGTGCTGGATGTGGATTTGGAGTTGCCGGCGCGCGGCGTCACCGCGCTGTTCGGTCCTTCCGGTTCGGGCAAGACCACTCTGTTGCGCTGCATCGCCGGGCTGGAACGGGCAACCGATGGGCTGCTGCGGGTGCATGATGAGGTGTGGCAGGGTGGAGCAGACTTCCTGCCGACACATCGCCGCCCGCTGGGTTATGTGTTTCAGGAAGCCAGCCTGTTTCCGCATCTGTCGGTGCGGCGCAATCTGGAATATGGCATGAGGCGCATCCCGTCCGTTGAGCGCAAGGTGCAACCTGAGCAGGTAGTGGAGCTGATGGGATTGAGCAGGCTGATCGAGCGCGATCCGGCGCATCTTTCCGGCGGTGAGCGGCAGCGTGTCGCCATTGGCCGCGCGCTGCTCACCAGCCCGCGCCTGCTGTTGATGGACGAACCGCTGTCGGCGCTGGATGTCGCCGGCAGGCAGGAAATCCTGCCCTATCTGGAGCGGCTGCATGGCGAGCTGGGAACTCCCGTGATCTATGTCAGTCACACGCTGGACGAAGTGGCGCGGCTGGCTGACCATGTGGTGATGCTGGAACAGGGCCGCGTCATTGCCAGCGGCGCACCCGGCGAAATTCTGACGCGGCTGGATCTGCCTACCGCACATCTGGATAATGCGGGCGCAGTAATCGAAGCTGCCGTGGCAGTTCACGACGAAGCCTATCACCTCACCCGGCTGGATTTTTCCGGCGGATGCCTGTGGGTGAGCAAGGTGGAGCGCGAGGTCGGGAGCGTGGTGCGCGCCCGCGTGCTGGCGCGTGATGTGAGCATCGCCACCGTGGCACCGCAAGGCTCCAGTATCATCAACATTCTGGCGGCGCGCATCGCCGAGATTCAGGATGAAGGGCTGGATCGCGTGAACCTGCGCTTGGCCGTCGGCGGCAAGCATATGCTGCTATCGCGTATCACCCGCCGTTCGCGAGACCAACTCGGTCTGGCTGTAGGGGCGGGGGTTTTTGCCCAGGTAAAAAGCGTGGCACTGATTGCTTGATAACAAGATTGGGATAATGTAACGTTGTTTATGTGTAACTGGTGCATGCGGCGTCATCAATGCCGCCATGTTTAAATCGTTCGTTGAGAGGTGATTGTGATGAAAAAGAGATACGGCATTACCGGCTTGTTTTCCAGATTGAGCATTGCGCTGTTTTTCGTGGCCTGGAGTACTATCAGCATTGCCCAGGTGGCAGATATCTCACAGGTTGAGCTGATGCAACGCATCAAGACTAACCATGCAGGACTCATATTGGATGTGCGCAGCCCGGAAGAGTATGCGGAAGGCCATGTACCTGGCGCAATCAATATTCCTCATGATCAGCTTGGCTCCCGCCTCGCCGAGATCGGTTCGTATAAGAACAAGGAGATAGTGCTGTATTGCGCAGTTGGCGGGCGTGCAGCCAAGGCCGCGAATACCCTGCGGGCTGCGGGTTTCAGCAAATTGTTGCATCTGGATGGTGACATGAACGGTTGGCTCAGCCATGCTGATCTGCCAGTAAAGAAATGCCAAACCTGCTGATCACTTGGGGCATTCCCGTTTAATGCCCCATGGCTTGGCAATTTGCCACGCAACGATGCTGTCATAAATATAGAGTTTGCAATTCAAAATCCCCAACAAAATCCGCTCCAAATGTGTTAGCCTTCAGCCTGTTGTTGCACTGGTTTCTGGTTGGTCCGCCGTAACGCCGCCTTGTCTTCCTTCCGGGAGGTGGGCCGGGTCTGACGGCCCGCGTGTGGCTGACCTGGTTCAAGTGCGACGGAATGTACCGTATCAAAGCGCTGCCAGCGTGCAGGTCAGCAGATCATAATGAGGTGCGAGGCTCCAACCGTTCGCGGCGTATCAGCCGCACAATTGAGTTATCGGGGCTTTTCATACGCGCGAATTCCATAACGGGGTTTGGCGTAGCCATTCTCTTATCTGTCTTTCCTCGCGAGTTCTGGCCGTGCCTTTATTGTATTCAACAGGGGTAGCCATGACTCATCTTGAAAAATTCGACGCCGTCATTCACGACATGATCGAACTTGCAGCAATCGGTTGCTACGTCTTGTTTTACCGTACTGCTATTAATGCCCAATTTTGCCGCCGCATCAGGCGCGCTTGATAAAAAGAGGCATGTTGACTCATAACTAAAGAGAAGGAGATTTGGAATGACCAGAGAACGTGGGGATATTTTAAAGGATCTGATGGACGGCGTTTTCCTTATGAACGAGGAACTCGTCATCAAGGCCGCCAACGAAATTGTGGCAGCCGGGTACGATGCGTATGACGCCATCAACAACGGCTTGATCGCAGGCATGAATCAGGCGGGGGTGCTTTTCGACAAGGAAGAGTACTTTGTGCCGGAACTGCTCATCTGCTCCGACGCGATGTATGCGGGGATTGAAATACTCCGCCCGCACTTAAAAGTGAGCGACGCGCGGGAAAAGCACAAGGTGGTTATCGGCGTTGTGGAAGGTGATACCCACGACATCGGGAAAAACCTGGTGAAGATCATGATGGATGCCGCCGGTTTCGAGGTGCATGACCTGGGAAGAAACGTGCCGCTGGCCAGTTTTGTCGAAAAAGCCAAAGAGGTTGGCGCGAAGCTTATCTGTCTTTCCACGCTCATGACCACCACCATGGATGGCATGTCGACGGTGATCGAGATGCTCAAGGAAGAGGGGATCAGGGATGCTTACAAGGTCATTATTGGCGGCGGGCCGATCTCGCAAGCCTTTGCCAGCAAAATAGGGGCAGATGGCTATGCGGATAACGCGGCCGGCGCAATCAGATTGGCCAATAACCTGCTGGTGAAAGCCGCAGCTTGACGAGGGGAACCAAATGAATACAAATGTTACCATTCCCGCCGATACGCAAACTTCGCTTGAACGAGTGATGTGTTACCTGAAAGGCGAAAAACCGCAACGCATCGCCTGTTTTCCGCTGATACTCAACCACGCAGCCCGCGTGCTGGGTGTGCCCGTAGGTGTATACAACCGCGACGGCAAAGCGATGGGCAATTCCCATGTGGCGGCCTGGAAAAGATACGGGCACGACATCATTCTCATTTTCTCCACTACCTCCACCCTCGCCGAGGCGATGGGGACAAAGATGAAGTTTTTCGATGAAGACGCCCCCCAGATTGACGAGCCGTTTATCAAGCAGCACTCCGACATTGCCAAGGTGAAAGTGCCGGACTTCTCCAAAGACGGGCGGCTGCCGGTTTACATGGAGGCGACCGAGATATGCGTGAAGGAAGTGGGGAGCCAGGTGGTGGTAAGCACCGTTTTCGGCGGGCCGTTAACTACGGCGGCGGCGCTTTACCCGGTGGAACTCCTGACGCGGGATATGATAAAGAACCCAGAATGGGTGCATGAGCTTCTGGAGATATGTACCCAGGCCGGCATAAAATTCATCGATGAAGTCCTGAAAAGGGGGGCTCTGCCGTTTATCGTGGAACCTATCGGCTCCGGCAGTCTGGTTAGTCCGCGCCACTTCCACGAATTCGTTGCGCCGTACCTGAAACGCTTGTCCGACCATATTCATAAAAACGGCGGCGGATTCCCGGCGGGCTTGCACATCTGCGGGAAAACCGCCCCAAACTGGAAGTCGATGCTGGAAGCCGAATTTGATATATGGAGTCTCGATGCTGTTGATCTTGGTGAAGCCAAAAAGGCGGTTGGACACCGCGTGGCGCTGGTTGGCAACGTCGTACCGGCAAACCTGCTAAAGAACACGGCCGAAGAGATTGACGCCGAAGCGCGGGGCATCTGCGAAAAAATGGGAGACATGGCTGGTTTCATTCTCGCTTCTGGATGCGAAGTACCGATCAACACCCCGCCGGAGAACGTGGACGCTCTCATCAATGCCGCCCGCAAATACGGCAGGTTTGACCAATAAATAGTGCTAGCCACCAAACAAACAATTATCTAAGGAGAGATTCAGATGAAATTATTTCAGGATCGTAGGTGGATGATCGCGGCCGGATTGATATTGGCCATGGCAGCCACCCGTTACAACCATTTCGGTTCGGCAGTTTCCCTGCCCGATGCCTCTTTCGCCGTGTTTTTCCTGTGCGGCCTGTATCTGGCCCGGTTTGCCCGCGCGTCCATCGTCGTGTTCACCGTGCTGCTCCTGGAAGCGGGTCTGGTGGATTACTATGCAACTTCTGTTCAAGGCATCAGCGACTGGTGCATGACCCCCGCCTACTGGTTCCTCATCCCGACCTATGGCAGCCTGTGGTTCGCCGGCCACTGGTTTGCGACCCGGTTCGCCATGGAAGGCAAGGGGCTGATCGGGTTGGCCTTGACGGCAGGGGTTGCCAGCAGTTTTGCTTTTCTGTTTTCCAATGCCGGTTTTTATTTGTTCTCCGGGCGTTTTAACGATATGACGGCAATCGAGTATGCATCGCGTGTCGCCCAGTACTATGTTTCGTATGTCTCGGTGGCCCTGCTTTATGTCGCATGTGCAGTCGCCATTCACATGGTATTCAATATCATCAGCAAGGAAAGCGCACATTCACCGCCAGATGTTGCCTGAGCGCCGGTATTTCCATTGCTTGGGCGGCCAGCACTGGCCTGACAGCAGGCTGATCCTCATTGCTGCCGAAGTGCGCGCCATAAACAGGAACAACTGACATGAATGAGAAATCAAGGCTGCTGAACACCTTGCGGGGAAAACCTTCCGACCGGCCTCCGTTCATCTGCCCCGGCGGAATGATGAACATGGCAGTGACTGAGCTCATGGACGCCGCCGAAAGCTGTTGGCCGGACGCCCACTCGGACCCCGAGAAGATGGCGCGCCTCACGCTGGCCGCGAACCGCATTGGCGGCATTGAGAATACCGGGGTTCCTTTCTGCATGACTGTGGAAGCAGAAGCGATGGGAGCGCAGGTTTACCTCGGTTCGCGGGGGAATGAGCCGCGGGTAACCGAATATGCCATCGACCGTTTTGACGAAATTGACCGTCTCCGGCCA
>JAGWMH010000127.1 GCA_028871775.1 Betaproteobacteria bacterium | reverse complement strand
AGGCATGCGCAGCCGGCCCCATAAACCCCAATTACTTTTCCGGGCCTCTCGCACGGGAAATGGCGGCAGCAAACCTGTTGCGCAAACAAGGATGACGGTGGCACTATAGACGCCGGCATTGCCACACATGCCCGGACGCAGGCGTCCGGCTGGTCACTGTTAAAACATTCATGGAAGCGCCCCTTGCGAAACCATCGAAGGAAAGGAGTTCCAAATGATCCACCATCGCGTAAAGAGAAATGATTTTCGTCTTGGCAACGGAGCGACCGTCACGATCGAATCCTGGATAAACTCGACCACCGCCCATGTCGCCGCGTTCGGCACGGATGGACACCAGATTTCCGTGGCCACCTATCAGGCCCATGTGGACAATCCCGATCTATTCACGCCCAAGACGCAAAAGTTCCTGATCGACAGCCTTGCCGCCCAGCTTGAATACGACCTCATCAACAATCCGGAGCTCCATATCCGAAAGCGGTAACGGCGCTCCGGCAACAGCGCCCCGCTTGGCAAGAAAAAAGCCTCGCATTGCTGCGAGGCTTTTGCTTGAACAATATTCGTGGTTTGACCCTGCTTACGCAATAACTTTGTCAGTCAATCGGGATAATTCCACGGCATTGAGGAAAATTGGAGCAGCCCCAGAATACCTTCCCCGCATTAGCGCCCTTCCTGGCTGTCTGCTTGACCATATCTTTGCCACATTTCGGGCAGCCTGGGATGGCAGTCGTCGCTGATGCGCTTTGAGGCGTGCGCAGTGCTGTAGCGGCTTGTGGTTGATGTTGGATATTCTTAATCATGGCCCCATCGATCAGGCCGATATTTTTTCCCTCCGCGAAGGACTTGGCCTCCTGCGTAAAAACGCCCGACGTCACCACGAATCCGCCCGCTGCGCCCCCAGCGGTCATCACGCCATACAACTCGCGAATGGTTGTCACGCCGACTTTGTACGCTTTCCACTGCTTGCATTGCACCAAAAATTTTTCGCCGTCTTTTCTCAGGACAAGATCAACACCACCATCGGCACCGCCGCCGCCTGTTTCGGTAATAGCGTATCCCTTACGTCGAAATGCCTCGCCCACCAACATCTCGAATTCCTGCCAAGTTATGCCATTGAGTACCGAAGCGGAAGAGTCTTCCTGAGCGTCTGTGAATAACGTGGCGCGCTTATGCCGCCCGTAGGCGGAAATGCCGGCACCAATCAAGAAAGCGAAAGGAAGCAGGTATTGTCCAAACATCGCAAAAGTCTTACCGAGTTGGCTAGCGACAACATTGCCCATTTGCGCAACCGATGCAGCCGGTGCCACTACGGCGGTTGCGTAGTGGTGAAGAACGAAATATGCAATGAGCGCCAAAAGTACGCCTACCCACCAAGGGAGCATCGAGGCAAGGTCGATCAAGTCTTCGAACGCGCTTTGTTTTTTCTTTCTAGCCATGAAGCTTCCTCCAGTAGTTGATCGTCAAGAAACCGTGGTCTGTCCCAGATTACGGATTACACATTAGCCCCGTTTAACCTGCGCTGGACTGATAAGCAGCTTGGAATAGTCGCGCAATTTTATTCATCTGTCTCGTCAGTCCGATAGGTGTTAAAGAATTTAATCGATTTGGAATTCGAAACTCGACATCTATCCCTTGATGAGATTTTTCTGTGACCAAGTAGCATATGCGATTAACAAAATGGTATCCGGGAGTAATCCATTGGTCATTGCTAGAGCCTCCTTCCACCACTGTCCACAAATAAGAGACATCCAATTTTCTGACTGTATCAAGGTCTTTGCCGAAGGTTTCCAGACCTAATCCACCCCAAATGTCGTGGCACGCATCAGGGTGGCGATAGGGTTTGAAATACTCATAGAAAGCGTCTTCGTGAAGCACGACCGGAGTAGTCATAAGCACCTCCTTCGCAGGCAGAAGTTTATTGGCCTGCGGTGTCAATAAATATCTCGTTGCGATGGCGTGAAAGAAAATCGATCCTCGGAATAAATTTCTCCGGCAACTCAATCTTGCGCCCTTCCAATGGTAGAAATATCTGGGCAACAAAGGTATCGTCATTCCGCTTCAGTTGCTCCGACAACATTACCTCATAGTCATCAGAGATCGTTATCAACCCCCGATCAAATGCCTTGTCGTGGATGGCCGAAAGACACAAGCCATTGCTGGGGTTAAGACGATTAATTTTGTCGTTACTCCACGGCACGATGTGGCTTGCCATTAGCAAGCGTGCATCTGAAAGACCAGATATGCAACAACGCCCCCGATAGCTACTCAACACCGCACGTCGGAAGAAGTGTTGCTTAACCCGCTGTTCGGTCACCACTCGCTTTGTCTCGCCAGTAAAATCTTGGAGTCCTTCTTGCTCTGTAACGTCCAATTCAACAACTGCCTCTGCCCCTTTCTCCTTACGGAGCTGAGCGTTTAACCTGGAGCATTCAAGCGCAAGATTTTCCCAATCAGCATGAAATTCTGCCCAAACTTCTTTGTCGAGTGAACCAGCATTACCCAAACCCGCTCGCCCTGTGCTGGTGATTGCCGGGTCAAGACTGGCAAAATTCACAAGCTTCATTGCTACCGCACCGGGTGTTCGGCCAATCAGGTTGGCAAGTTGGATAATTTCGGGGTTTCGGCTGTGCAACCTTCCAAAAGGAAGTTGGCAATAAAGATGAAATGCGAGCTTTAGTTGTTCTTTCGTCCAGCGGCTTGTGGTCATGATGTCTTCTGATCAATAAGTATCTGTTCAAGGGGGTAGCACCATTTTCATTCTACCCTCTTCGTCTTATAAACCGTAACATACCCAGCGCAGGCCGCATCTGGGCAGAGATATCAGTTTCTGAAGAGACGCGAAGCTTCCTTCAGCTTATCTGTTCCGTGGTTTCTAATTGTGTTTTTTGAAGGTTCATCCGGGTTGCCCGTGGGTAGTTGAAGCCGGATACAGGTCAAGTCCGCCGCAATGGAAATAGACAGCGATCTTGAAATGGTCACGGTTTCTGAACCCGCAGGCACGTTTTTGTATGGTTGCAATTTTGGAGTTCAACCCCTCCGCCACGGCGTTGGTTATGCGATGCTTGAAATAGGTCAACACATTGGGCAAGTGCCGCGCGATCAGTTTCGCAGCCTCAACCATGGCAGGCAGGCGGCCGTGCGTCGCCCAGAAATACCAACGCTGCCAGAAACGCTTGGCCCATCCCGCGCTGTGGTAGCTCCACAGTTCACGCAACGATTCCTTCAGCGCCCATGCCCGTCCTGTCTTCAGGTTGTCCTGCTTGATCTCGTCAAATCGTTCACGGGCTTGAGCGGGCATGTTCTCGGCGTTGTACAGCCACAGGTATTTGCTGCGTGCCAAGGTGTTGTCGCCTTGGGCCATCAGCGCCTTGTGTTCCTGCTTGCGCACCCTGTCAACTCCCTTGCCGACATGCTGCATGATGTGGAACCGGTCGAACACCATCTTTTGCCCAGCCCCAGGCACATTCGCCTCGCAGGCGCCGATAAAAGCGGGCCACATATCGAGGCTGATCGCCTCGATCTCGGTGCAACGCTCCGGCCCGAAGGCCTTGAAGTAGGCCGCGAGGCTTTCTTCTTTCCGATCATCCCCGATATATTCCACCGTCGCCTCCTCAAGATCGCATACCAGCGTCATGTATTGGTGCCCTTTGGCTATCGCCTTCTCGTCCACGCCAATCTGTTTTGGCAGCGTATTTCCCTTGGCAGCGCGTCCACGCACCACCGCCCGCTCCATCAGGTGCTGCGCCTGATCCCAACTGATGCGCAGAAGTTGCGCAGCCCGCTTGATGTTGGCCGCCAGCAGCACGTTGATGGCCAGTGCCTCGAACAGGTGGGTGAAACGGCTGCCTGCTTCCGCCCATGGCAGAAGCGCTTGCCTCACCCCATGCTCGGGGCAGGACACGCGCGGCGGGCTGGCGTGCAGATAGGTCAGGAACTGGCAACTATCCAGATGCCGCCACACGCGCTCGCCCGAGTGGTCATACACCGCAAGTTCGCGGGCACATTCCGGGCACGCAAAGCGCGTACTGCTCGCATGTCCAACGTAAACATCAACGCGCTGCTGCCCCATGTCCAACTCGACACGCTCTACCGTCCATGGCTCGGTCAACCCAAGCAGGTGCCGATACAGTTCTTTGCTTTCCATCGCGCTTCTCCCTTGCAAGAAATGCGCAATAGCGTACCTTTAACCCATGCAAAAGTCAGATGAACCTAAAATATCAGCCGCGTTGTTCGGCGTAGTGCGTTCTCTGTGATACAGTTTCGTTCGCATCACCGAACAGCAGATCTTTCGTTCGCGGCGGAGATGCAAAGTCTCCAAGGTTGGAGCGATAGGGGTGATGCGTTTTGAAACTGGAGCAGTGATCAGTCAATGACAGAAATTCAGCAAGAACAAGACCTCGAAGCACAACCACAATCCATGGAAGCGGCAGACCTGCTGGTTGCCTATCTGGAACAAATCGGTGTCGAGTATGTATTCGGCGTGCCCGGCGGCGCCATCGAGCCGCTGTACAACGCGCTCGCGCGCAGCGCCCGGCGCGGCGGGCCGCGCCCGATAGTAGCGCGCCACGAAGCTGGGGCCGCATTCATGGCCGATGGCTACGCCCGTGAAACAGGCAAAATCGGCGTGTGCTGTGCCACTTCCGGCCCGGGCTCCACCAATCTCATCACCGGCGTGGCCTGCGCTTATGAGAACGAGATCCCGCTGTTGGTCATCACTGCCCAGCCCTCGCTGCATTTGCTGGGCCGGGGGGCGATGCAGGAATCTGCAGGCATGGGGGGCATCGATACGGTAGCGATGTTTCGCACCTGCACACGCTACAGCGCGCTGATTTCTCATCCTGACCAACTGGAAAGACAACTGACCACTGCGCTGCTGAGTGCGTATCAGCCGACACCCGGCCCGGTCCACCTCAGCATCCCGGTGGACGTGCAGCGCTCCCTGATGAATGGCGGCCCTGCCTTCAATCTTGCGCATCTGTTAAAGCCGCTTTCTGCGGTTGATGACGCGGCGGTTCGGGAATTACAGGCACAATTGGCGCAGGCGCAGCGGGTGGCGGTATTGATCGGCAGCGGCTGCGGGGAGGCGATTGACCTCGTCATCGAATTGGCGGAAAGGGTGGGCGCAGTCTTCGTCGTTACACCCGATGCCAAGGGATATATCAGCCCGCGTCATCCTTCGTACCTTGGCGTTTTTGGTTTCGCCGGCCACTCGTCCGCCTTTGCGGCGATGGAAGATAAGGGTGTTGACCTGATACTTGCGGTTGGCACAGACATGAGCGAGTTTTCCAGCAACGGCTGGTGTGAAACGCTGTTGAACAACCGGCTGGTGCACATTGATTCCTGCGAGGCGCACCTGACGCGCTCACCGATGGCGCGATTGCATGTGCGCGGTCGTATCCGCCCGGTGTTCGAGCGGCTGCTGCGAACGCTGCGCAGGGATGGCCCGGCAGAGATTCCCGTTGGCGAGAAGCGAAGATTCAGAAAAATCTCGATTGATGATCCTTTCAAATCTGCATCAGCAGGCGCGCCGATTAAGCCCCAGTATTTGATGCGCGAACTCGGCTGGCGCA
>JAGWMH010000126.1 GCA_028871775.1 Betaproteobacteria bacterium | reverse complement strand
CGCCCGCGACGATAGAGTGGGAGTAGCGCATTCGGAGGGCAGAGCAGGGGCCCCGCTTGCGGGGATGCGACCCCGGAGAGTGCGCGCTCGCGAAACGCAGAAATTGAAATTCCGAGGGAACGAAACTGAGCGGGCTACGCCGAGGAGGGCAGAGCAGGGGCCCCGCTTGCGGGGATGGCGATTCCGACACGGCGCGGCGGAGCCGGCTGGTGCGGGAGGTGTCGCCAGCGGCTGTTCCCGCAAGCGGCTGGCTTACGCCAGTAACGTGTCACAGCCGCACCCTGGAGAGTGCGCGCCCGCGAAACGCCGATTTTGAAATCTTGAGAGAACATTGCTGAGCGGGCAGGGCATGCAAGGTGCAGCGAAGCTGACGGTGCTCTCACCAGGGTATTCAAGCGATCTGCCGCAACAGCTCCTCGCGCAGCGCGGCAACGGCATTCGGCTGGGCCAGCGCCGCGCCGGTTATGTGGAATGTGTCCTCGGCGCGCGCCCCCAGCGTGTTGATCTTTGCGCTGCGCAGGTTGATGTGATGGCGCGCCAGCACGAGGGCGATGCGCGCCAGCAGTCCGGGGCGGTCGCCCGCGGTGATGGATAGCCGGTGTTTGCCTTTGCCGTTCGCTTCAATGCTGACTTCCGGCGCGATGGGAAAGTGTTTGAGCTGGCGGCTTACCCGGCCCGCGTGCGACGCCGGCAAGGGTTCCGCGCGGATGATTTGCTGTGCCAGCTCGTATTCGATGTAGTTCATCACGTCGCGGTAATTCGTTTCGTTGTTGCCCGCATCCATCACCAGGAAGCTGTCCAGCGCATAGCCATGTTGGGTGGTATGCACCTTGGCTTCCATGATGTTGTAGTGCAGCCGGGAAAAGAAGCTGCAAATGCGCGCAAACAGGTAGGGCTGGTCCGGGCAATACACCATCACCTGTATGCCCTCTCCGATGCGGGAGAGGCGCGCCTTGACGACGGGCGTTGCGCTGTTGACGCGGTGCGCCAGCAAGCGGGTGTGCCAGGCGATTTCATCCGGTTCGTGGTGCAGGAAATATTCCGCGTCGAACTGCCCCCACAGCAGTTCATGGCGTTCCGGGCCGATTGCGTACAGGTTGAGCAGCTCCCGCGTGCGTGCGCGGATTTCACCGACCTGGTCGGCGATCTTGCCGCCCACCATGTAGCGCCGGGTCAGGTGGAACAGGTCTTCCAGCAGCTTGCCTTTCCACACGTTCCATACTTTCGGGCTGGTGCCGCGTATGTCGGCCACGGTGAGCAGATACAGCGCAACCAGGTAGCGGTCGTTCGGGATTTTATCGGCGAAGGCGGCGATTACATCCTGATCGGACAGATCCTGTGTCTGCGCGGTGTGGGAAAGGGTGAGATGGTGTTCCACCAGCCACACCACCAGTTCGCTGTCCTCGCGCGTCAGGCCGTGCTGTTTGCAGAAACGCGCGGCATCCGCGCGCCCCATGAGTGAATGGTCGCCGCCCCGCCCCTTGGCGATGTCATGGAACAGCCCGGCGATATACAGCACCTCCGGACGGGCAAAATCCTTGATCAGCTTGCTGCACAACGGATATTCGTGCGCGTGTTCTTCCAGGGTGAGACGGCGCAGGTTGCGCACCACCATCAGGATGTGCTCGTCCACGGTATAGACGTGGAACAGGTCATGCTGCATCTGCCCGATGATGCGCCCGAAGGGGGGCAGGTAGCGCCCCAGGATGCCGTGCCGGTTCATGCGCCGCAATGCGTGGGCGAGGCCTTGCGGCTGGCGCAGGATGCTCATGAACAGCGCGCGGTTTTTTGGATCGCGCCGGAACGCGGCATTGACGCTGAAGCGCGCACGCCACAGCGCACGCATGGTGGGGGCGGAGAATCCGGTCAGCTCCGGATGCTGTTCCATCAGCAGAAAACTTTCCAGGATCGCCGACGGTTCGCGCTCGAACAGCCTTTCGTCGCGCGCTTCCAGCAGGTTGCCGCGCGATACGAAGCGCGCGTTGAGCGGATGTGCCGCCTCGGCTTCCGGGAACAGGTGGGCACGCAGGTTCTGCAGCAAGACGTCATTGAGCAGCAGCACCGCCCGCTTGGCGCGGTAGTAGCGCTGCATCAAGTGCTCGCTGGCGCGGCGCGTCTCCGTCGCGGCGATGTGCATCTGTTCCGCCAGTGCGGTCTGGTAGTCGAACAGCAGACGGTCTTCACGGCGTTTGGCCAGATAATGCAGGCGGATGCGCAGGGTTTGCAGAAATGCTTCGAAGCGCCCGACCCTGCGTGCTTCCTGCGCGGTAATCATGCCGGCCCTGGCCAGTTCGCGCCAGGAATTGCCCAGGCCGGCGGCGCGGCTGATCCACAGCACGGTATGCAAGTCGCGCAGCCCGCCGGGGCTTTCCTTCAGGTTAGGTTCCAGGTTGTAGTCCGCCTCGGCAAAGCGCGCGTGGCGCTGCTCCTGTTCCTTCTGCTTGGCGAGGTAGAAAGCCCGGTGGTCGAGGTGATGCGCCAGCGTGTCGCGCATCTCTTCAAACAGCGGGCGTGCGCCGGTGATCAGGCGCGCTTCCAGCAGGTTGGTCTGCACGGTCACATCCGAGGATTCTGTCATGCACTCGGCTACGGTGCGGACGCTGTGGCCGACCTCCAGCCCGATGTCCCACAATATGCCGACCAGTTCCTGCAAGCGTTGTTGCAGGAATTCGTCCGGTTGCAGCGGCAGCAGGATCAGCAGATCTATATCGGAATGGGGAAACAGCTCGCCGCGCCCATAGCCGCCCACCGCCACCAGCGCCAGCGCGGGCGGCATGGCGAGCAGCTGCCACACCATGCGCAGGTGCTCGTCCACCAGCCCGGCGTGGGCGCGCAAGTAGCGCCGTGGCTGCGGATGATCCGCATAATCCTGTTGCAGGGACAGGCGCGCCGCGCGCAGGCACTGGCGGATTTCGGCTGCGCTTTGCACGGTTGGATTCAGGCGGAGGGAGGAGGGGGGGAGCCGGCGGAAAGGGTCAGCACTTCAAAGCCGGTCTCGGTCACCAGCACGGTGTGCTCCCATTGCGCCGACAGGCTGTGGTCTTTGGTCACCACGGTCCAGCCGTCGCCGAGTTGCTTGATGCCGGCCTTGCCCGCGTTGATCATCGGTTCGATGGTGAAGATCATGCCCGCTTCCAGCTTCATGCCGCTGTTGGCTTTGCCGTAGTGCAGCACCTGCGGCTCTTCGTGGAATTTCCTGCCGATGCCGTGCCCACAGAATTCGCGCACCACACTGTAGCCCAGCGCCTCGACGAAGCTCTGGATGGCGTGGCCGATGTCGCCCAGATGCGCGCCGGGCCTGACTGCGCGGATGCCGCGCCACATCGCCTGATAGGTGGCTTCGCACAGGCGCTTGGCCTGGATGGACGGTTCGCCGACATAGAACATGCGGCTGGTGTCGCCGTGGTAGCCGTCCTTGATGGTGGTGATGTCAATGTTCAGGATGTCGCCGTTCTTGAGTTTCTTGTCGCCCGGCACGCCGTGGCATACCTGATGGTTGATCGAGGTGCAGATGGATTTCGGGTAGGGCGCATGTCCATGTGGCGCGTAGTTGAGCGGTGCGGGGGTGCAATGCTGCACATCCACCATATAGTCGTGGCATAGCCGGTCAAGCTCGCCGGTGGTGACGCCGGCCTGCACAAAAGGCGCGATATGGTCCAGCACCTCGGCGGCCAGGCGGCCGGCGACGCGCATCTTTTCGATTTCCTGCGGGGCTTTGATGCTGACGGGCATGATGGTCGCATTGAAAAATTGGCCGCAAGCATAGTGGATAGCGGCTTTCAGCAC
The DNA here is from genome assembly GCA_028871775.1 of Betaproteobacteria bacterium. Lineage (GTDB taxonomy): Bacteria > Pseudomonadota > Gammaproteobacteria > Burkholderiales > Gallionellaceae > CAITJF01. Next base: position 1,830 of record JAGWMH010000126.1, on the reverse strand, counting down.
AACTAGGTACCGCTCACGGTTGTTATATCGGCGCCGGTAGATTAAAATAATGCTGCTTGGATTCCAATTGCGGTCGGAGTCGCGGACATTAAACATGAAAGGATAGTGCGATGGGTAAGGCAAGTTATTTACTGGCAGGATTGTTGTTCACCGGCACCTCGGCATTGGCCGCGGACACTGGTGCGGTGGTGGGCGGAGTAGTGGGTGCAGTTGCGGGCAGCGTGATCGGGAAGACAGTGGGCGGCGATAATGGTGCGGTGGTGGGGGCGGCGGTGGGTGCGGCAACCGGTGTGGTCATCGGCAGCCAGAATAACGCTCAGACGCAGGCTCAGCCGCAGCCAGCTTTGGCGCAGGTAACGCCTGCCCGTGAAGCTGACGGCCATGATGAGCATCATGATCACGGCCGCCATCTGGGGGAACAGAAGCACATGCATAACCACGGCCGCGCAGATAAAGGCGGTGACTAGAAACGTAGCACTGGACGAATAGTTCGTTCGCAGAAATAAAAAAGGCACGCTTCGGCGTGCCTTTTTGCTGCATCAAGCAATAGTTAACTTACCACTTGTTGCCGTTGGTATTACCGTTATGCCCACGCCCTAGCGAGAAACTATTGCTCGGACGGCGTTGGCCTGCCGCGCCAGCCGTATTGCCGTTGGCGGGACCTGTGCGGGGGTTGGCTCCACGGCGTTGCGCATTGTCGCCGAAACGATTGTGCGAGTGTCCCTCGCGGCGTGCGCCATCAGGATGGCCGTGGCGGCTGTCGGGTGCAGTATGGCGCCCGAAGCCGCCGGGTTTGCCGCGCGGGCTGGAAGGTTGCGAGCGCGGCTTGAATTTGGGCTCCAGTCCGGCAACGGTATGGGCGTTTATGCTCTGGCCGGTGTAGTGCTCGATTTTCTTCAGGTGCAGCGCATCGCGGTTGGAGGCGAATGACACGGCGATGCCGGAAGCGCCGGCACGCCCGGTGCGGCCGATGCGGTGCACATAGTCCTCGGCAAACTTGGGCAGGTCGAAATTGATCACGTGCGAGATGCCCGCGATGTCTATGCCGCGCGCGGCAACGTCGGTTGCCACCAGCACGCGAACCATGCCGCGGCGCAGGTTGAGCAGCGTGCGGTTGCGTTCGCGTTGGCTCATGTCGCCGTGCAGTGCGGCGGCGGAATGCCCCTGCGCTTGCAGACCGTCGGCCAGCGCATCGGCATCGCGCTTGGTGGCGGTGAATACCAGAGCCTGGTTCAATGCCGTGTCGCGCAGCAGGTGATCCAGCAAGCGGTTCTTGTGCGCCATGTCGTCCACATACATCAGGCGTTGTTCGATATTTTCGTGGCGTGCCTTTGCAGCCGCAACGGTGATGCGCTTGGGGTTCTTGAGCAGGCGTTTTGCCAGGTTGCCGATGACACCATCCAGCGTGGCCGAGAACAGCAGCGTCTGACGCGTCGCCGGGGTGGCGGCGGCGATGCGCTCCACGTCGTCGATGAAGCCCATGTCCAGCATGCGGTCGGCCTCGTCCAGCACCAGCATTTCCAGGCGCGAGAAGTCAATGCGGCCGCGCTCGATGTGGTCAATCAAGCGGCCCGGTGTGGCCACCAGGATGTCCACCGGGTTGGACAGTAGCTTGTTTTGCAGCGGGTAGGGCATGCCGCCCAGGATACTCACCACTTTCAGGCGCATGTTCTTGCCGTACTTGGTGGCGGCGTCGGAAACCTGTTGCGCCAGTTCGCGCGTCGGGGTCAGCACCAGCACGCGCGGGCCTTTGCTGCGCACGGCGGAAGGTTCCGCAATGCGGTGCAGCGCGGGCAAAATGAAGGCAGCGGTTTTGCCGGTGCCGGTCTG
>JAGWMH010000125.1 GCA_028871775.1 Betaproteobacteria bacterium | reverse complement strand
CGCGAATTCGAGCTTACCTTCCAGCGGCCCTAGTGTGAACTTCGGCATCACCAAACGGATGCCGTTAAACTGCAACTCCTCCACACGAAACGGAATCGGCGCAGCACCGCCGCCTTGCAGCAAGGCAGGTATTTTCTCCAGCCGGGCCTGAGTAACACTGCCATTTTCCAGCGTAATGCGTTGAATCACGCGCTGCGGCCTAAACAGCGAACGAATATCAAACACTATCCACACGGATTGCAACACAAGGTCCGCCTGCTCGCCTACCTGCAAGCCTTCCAGCACCAGATGGGGAATGGGCAGCGCGCCGATTTTCAGGTGCCGGATTTTCACCGGCTCGTGCAAATTCGCACTCAACACCTGCTCCACCTTCGGCACATACGTATCCAGCGGCGTAAGATAAATCGCCGCGGTCGCCAGCAGCACCAGCAGCATTACGGCAACCAAAAAACGCCGGAACCACTTCATCATCACAGTAATTTGGTATTGACCAGAAAGCCCATCGCCGCTAGTATAGCGGCCTTGCCAATTCCCTGATAGCTCAGTCGGTAGAGCGACGGACTGTTAATCCGCAGGTCCCTGGTTCGAGTCCAGGTCGGGGAGCCAGAGATACCAAAGGGCTAGCATTTTGTGCTAGCCCTTTTTGCTTTCTGGTGCGACAAAATGAGCCAGATGTCGCGTAAATCAGTGCCAAAACGCGCGCGCTTACACAACGCGTGGTGGCGGGACTGCGCAAGAATGGCACAACCTTCCCCGTGTACCCGCCAGTGGACAAAACACAGTTGGGCGAACGCCGCAAGCGGCGGTGAATTAGCCACCTAGCGATTAAATCGGGTAGAATCTACGGTGTTTAACGGGTCCCCGCTGGCTAAAACCGGGGTTCTTGCCGTTACGGCCTTTGGCCGACCCGACACTTCCACTACGCTCGTTGGCGCGCGGCAGTGTCTGGATAGCCTCATTCATCCACGCTAAAATCACGGCATTCTGCCCTCGAACGCATGAAAAATGGCCTCAAATCGCCGGGATCAAGAATCATATTAAAAGTATTAATATCTGCCGATGAAATGGTCAGTTGAAAACAAGGTGCTTGCAGGGTTTGTGGTTGCCCTGGCGGTCATAGCTATGGTCGGCGGCCTTGCCTATCAAGCCAGCTATCACTATATCGAAATGTCCAAGGACATGGTACAAAACCACCAGGATGCACTGGTGTCGCTGGAAGAAATCTATTCTCTGGTGAGTCAGGCCGAATCAAGCCAGCGCGCTTATCTCATCACCAGCGACGAATCTTATTACCTGCAGCAGCGCCAAGCTGTCGTGAGCCGGATATGGGAGCGGCTAGCATGGCTGAAGCAGATTTCTCCCGGGGAACCTGGCCGGCAGCAGCGGTTGCAACAGATCGAGCAACGGCTGGCGGCCAGGCTCGACATTCTTGACCGGGTATTTGCATTGCGCCAGACGCGAGGGCTGGATGCAGCGCGCGAGCAGCTCTTGTCCGGAGCGGGGCGTGCCGCAATGGAACAGCTGCATGACTCGGTCGATTTTGCTAAAAACGAAGAGAAGAACCGGCTCAAGGAGCATACCGAAGAAGCGCAAGGTTATGCCGAGAGAATTCTTTCAACCTTGTCGGCAACCCTGCTATTTGTCGTCGTCTTCATGGCCTTGTTGTTCCTGCGCATCCGTCGGGAAATGGGCGAGCGCAGGCGAGCAGTGGAAGCGTTGCAACAAAGCTCGGCTCGCATCGATATGTTGCTGAATTCGGTTGCCGAAGGAATATACGGCGTGGATATGCAGGGGAATTGCACATTTATAAATCCAGCCGGATTGCATTTGCTCGGTTATCAGGAAGAAACCGAACTGCTGGGCAAGCATATGCACGATCTTATCCATCACACGCGTGCGAATGGGTCTCACTACCCTGCTACGGAGTGCCGCCTGTACTGTTGCCTGCAATCCCATGAAAACATCCATGTCGATGATGAATTATTCTGGCGCAAGGATGGCAGTTCTTTCCTGGTTGATTATTGGTCACGCCCGATCGAATCAAACGGCGAAGTAAATGGCGCAGTCGTCACGTTCTTTGACATCACCGAGCGCAAGCAGGCCGAGGAACAGCGGGTGCTCCTGGTGCACGAGCTGGAGAGCGCCAACGAGGAACTCAGGAATTTCGGTTATGTGGTATCGCATGACCTCAAGGCACCGCTGCGCGCCATCGGCTCATTGGCGGATTGGATATCCACGGATTACGCGGACAAATTCGACGACGAAGGCAAGGAGCACATGCGCCTGTTGATCAGCCGGGTGCGCCGCATGGACAGCCTGATCGACGGCATTTTGCAATATTCGCGGGTGGGCCGGGTAAAAGAAGTGGCCGTAGCGGTGGACATCAACGGGCTGGTTCGGGAAGTGATCGATCTGCTTGCCCCGCCAGAAAATATTACAATCAGCATCGTGAATTCCTTGCCGACCATCACGGCAGAGCCGACCCGCATCCAGCAAGTGTTCCAGAACCTGCTCTCCAACGCCATCAAATACATGGATAAACCCAAGGGCGAAATTCGCATCGCCTGTGGCGCCGAAAACGGGCAATGGAAATTCACCATCACCGACAACGGCCCGGGCATTGATCAGCAACATTTTGAAAAAATTTTCCAGTTGTTCCAGACGCTCGCCCCGCGCGACCGTGTGGAAAGCACCGGCGTCGGCTTGGCGCTGGTAAAGAAAATCGTGGAAATGTACGGCGGGCACATCTGGCTCGAATCCACAGTCGGCCGGGGAAGCACATTTTTCTTCACCCTGCCGCGCACCACTGCAACCTCCTCTTAACCAAAGGAACACAAACATGAAAATCACCAACAAACCCATCCTCCTGGTGGAAGATGACCAAGTGGACGTCATGACGGTCAAGCGCGCCCTGAAGGAGATTCACGTCACCAACCCGATGGTGAACCGGGAAAATGGAGAGGAAGCCCTGAAATACCTGCGCAACCCTCAAAGCGATAAGCCGTGCATTATCCTGCTCGACCTGAACATGCCGATCATGAATGGCATCGAGTTCCTGCGGGTGGTGAAGCACGATGCCCAGCTCAAGCGTATCCCCGTGGTCGTGCTGACCACGTCCGAGGAACAACAGGACAAGGTAAACAGCTTCGACTTGGGGGTGGCCGGCTATATGGCCAAGCCGGTGGATTACCGGCAGTTTGTCGAAGTCATGCGCACCATAGACGCCTATTGGACCATCAGCGAGGTGCCGCATTGACTAAACCGCAGATCCGCCTGCTCCTCGTCGATGACGATCTGGTGGATCGCATGGCCTGCCGCCGCGCGCTGGCGCAGAATCCGGAATACGAATTCGTGCTGTCCGAAGCCGAAACCGGCCGGGAGGGGCTGCGCCTCGCCCATGCGCAAAAACCGGAATGCGTGCTGCTCGACTACCACTTGCCCGACTTGAATGGCCTGGAGTTTCTGGCCGAGCTGAGAAACAACCAGGATGATGTCCCGGTGCCGGTGATGATGCTGACCGGCACCGACAACGCATCGGTCGCGGTCGAGGCCATGAAACGCGGTGCGCAGGACTACCTGATCAAGGATGCGAACCGCCAATATCTGGAGCTGCTGCCCGCCGTGATCCAGCGTGTGCTGCGCGAGCAGCATCTGCTGCGGGAAAAAAAACAGGCGGAGCAAGAGCTAAAGGATTTGTCCGATCGGCTACAGCATATTCTCGCAAGTACGCCCGCTGTGCATTATGCCTGCCGCGTTGACGGCGAGCACTTTGTGCCGACCTATGCCAGCCCGAATCTGAAAGGTATTTGGGGTTACGACTTGAAGGAATGCCTGGGCAATGCCGAGTGGTGGTGGTCTGGTATCCATCCAGAAGAACGCGATAGCCTCGTCGGAACCATCCGCGCTGCATTAGTGGCTGCCGACCGCAGCCATTATTCCCACGAATACCGCTTCCGACACAAGGACGGGACTTATCGCTGGGTACACGATGAATTACAAATCATCCGTGGCCAAGCTGGCCAGCCGCTGGAAATTGTGGGCTCATGGTTAGACATCACCGAGCGCAAGCAGATGGAACACCAACTGCGCGACCTTGCCGCCCACCTACAGACTGTGCGCGAGGAAGAAAAGGCCGGCATCGCACGCGAAATCCACGACGATCTGGGCAGTACGCTGACTGCCCTGAAAATGGGAACCCACCAGTTGAAAGCCGAGCTATCCCAGGATAAAAATGCGAAGCCACTTCTTGAGCAAGTAGAGTCACTGTCGCAATTGATCAATATTGCGGCAGGCTTCACCCGGCACATTATCTCAGACCTGCGCCCGACCATACTCGACGATCTTGGCCTGCTGGCGGCCATCGAATGGCAGGCCGCGCAATTCCATAAACGCACCGGCATCGAATGCCGGGTGAACTGCATCGGGGACAAGGGCGACCTGGACAAACTGCGCTCGATTGCACTGTTCCGCATCCTTCAGGAAGCGCTCACAAATGTGACGCGGCACTCCGGTGCCTCCAGGGTGGAAATTGAATTTCACCACAGCGACGAAGAGGTCGTGCTGTCAATCCACGACAATGGGTGCGGCCTACCGGAAGGCCGGGCCGTTAAATCCGGCTCCTATGGTATGCTCGGCATGATCGAGCGCGTCGAGCAGCTGGGCGGCACGATCAGATTCGACACCCCGCCCGGTGGCGGCCTTGGCGTGACGGTGATTTTTCCGCTACCTGCCGAAAAATGGAGCATTTAATGGAAGGCATGATCCGCATCATGGTTGCCGACGACCACGCCGTCGTACGCCATGGATTGACGCAAATCCTGGAAAAAAACCGCGACATGAAAATCGTGGCGGAGCATAAAAACGGTGTCGATGCCCTGAATTGGCTGCTCAACCACGACTGCGACATTGCACTGATTGATATTTCCATGCCCGGCATGAACGGCATCGACTTGCTCAGGCAGCTCCAGAAGGTAAAACCGAAATTACCGGTGCTGATTATCAGCGCCTACCCGGAAGACCAATACGCCGTACGCCTCATCAAGACCGGTGCAGCCGGCTATCTGAACAAGGAATGCGCGCCGGAGGAAGTGATGAATGCGGTTCACTGCATACTGGACGGCAAAAGGTATATCAGTCCGGCAGTAGCCGAGATGCTCGCCAACGAACTCAGCATACCGGCCGGGAAACTCCCGCATGAGACCCTGTCAAACCGCGAATACCAGATATTCCTGCTGCTCGCCTCTGCAAAAACTGTTGCAGAAATTGCCGACACCCTGAAATTGAGTGTAAAAACCATCAGCACCTACCGCTCTCGTGTCCTGGAAAAAATGAGCCTGCACAACAATGCCGAACTGATGCGCTATGCTGTAGATAGACACCTCATGTAATAGTCCGAAAACAGCTGCTCCGCAGGCTGCCATGAATTGCATAAGGTTCAATAGTAGCCTGCCATTCCCCTTGCCGCATCCTGTCAGTTAAACACTGACAAAAAATTTCCCCGCCTCCTACACAATAATCAGGCAAACACCGATACAACATCCGCGTGTAATAAAGCATTATTAACATAACGGTTTATTATAAAAAGTTTATTCAGCAAAACGAACAATATTTCCGTATCACAGAT
>JAGWMH010000124.1 GCA_028871775.1 Betaproteobacteria bacterium | reverse complement strand
TGAACACCAGACCATCGGCGCGAATCAAATAAATATCATCTTCATCGCCATCGCGCGTCGGGCCTCCCGCCTTGTTGAGATAATCGCTGACGCTTTGGCCTTGCTTGTAGAAAAAGGCATTCTGGTTATACACGGCGCCCATTACACTGACGGTTGAACTGGGTGCGGGGACATAAAACCTGTCGCCATCTTCAAGCACGATGTCCGGCAGGTCTTTGACCTGGGTATTTTGCTCCGGCATTTCCATCACTATCCGCCCGGTTGCCTTGACTTGCCGCATCTTGGCAATTAACGCCTGCTGTGATTGCACTTGCGCTTTGGCCGCATCAACATCCTGTGCGGAAAGCGCGCCGGACGTTGTCCTGGCGGCACTGCGCTGCACATCGGCCTCCATGCGCTCAATGATTTCCTCCAGCCGCTTTTGTTGCATCTGGCGCGTGGCTTCGCGACTGAATTCGCTGCCGAACAAATATGCTTGCGGTGACACTCCACCCACCCGTGTCATTAATTGACGCAAGGTTTCACCGGGCTGAACCTGATAGACACCGGGATTCGCCAGTTCCCCTTCCAGTACCACGTATTTTGTGCGTTTGGCGGCCGGTACTTGAATATCATCCTTGGAGAAAATGGTGATTACGTCGCCCGGCAACAGCAACAGGTTTTGTGCGGGATCGTGATCAATGATCGCCTTGCCCAGATTGAACGGGATCAGGCTGGTGGTGAGGTCTTTGAGATTAAGGCGCTCGACCACCGCATAGTCCCAGTTGACTTCAGCCAGAGTGCGTTTCACTTCGTTGCGCAATTTGCCCGAATCGGTAACATCCCTGCGCGCTGTCTGATTTTGTTTGAGCCAGTAGCTATCGGTGATCAGCGTTGCCTTGTCTGGAATCACGTCGCTGATGCGCAAGCCTTCTTTCCATGGATGACGGCCGGGGATGGCGATGTTGCCGCGCAGTGTGATCGCATTGTCAAAGCGTGCAGAAATGGAATACACCGTCACCAGGTCGCCGTCATGCAAGGCCTTGTCCAGGCCGTCCTTGTCCAGCTGGAATTCGTCGACCTTGCGCATCTCGCGCTCGTGGATGCGCTCTACGGCAACCTTCTGCCCCGCCGCAACGTTGGTCAAACCACCCGCCAATTCAAGCAAGTCAGCGAGTGTTTCCCCGCCTTTCAATTCAAAAATCGCCGGGGTATTCACACTGCCGGCAATGGCCGTCATTGCCCCGATAGTCGGAATGTAAATCACGTCGCCGGGCAACAACTGCACATCTCTGGATTTATCGCCCTTGAGCAACAGATCATACAAATCGAACTCGGTGACCAGCTTGTCGCCGCGCTTCAGCTGGATGTGGCGCATCGAACCCGCTGCCGAGGGGCCACCGGAAGCAAACAGGGTATTCACCAAAGTGCTTAACGAGCTCACCGTATAGCTGCCCGGGCGTGCCGCCTGGCCGACCACGAATACCTGAATGGAACGCAACTTGCCCAGCGAGACATCCAGTTCAAAATTGCGGAACATCCTGCCGATGGCCGCCTTGAGGTGTGTCTGCAAATCCTGGTAGCGCACACCCGCCACGCTGACGGGGCCGATCTTGGGCAGATTGATCATGCCGGTGCGATCCACCACCACGCTTTGGCTGGCTTCCACCTGGCCCCAGAGATGCACCAGCAATTCATCGCCCGGCCCTATCAGGTAATCCGGCGTGACCGGAATGCGATCTACCGGAGCAAAGGTGTTGGGGGCGTGCTGGAACAGGCTGTACCCGTACATCGGTAGTGCGTGACCAACCGATTGTGCAACAAAACTTTGGAATTCGCTCTTGAATGCAGATTCGCCTTTCCCTGCGATCTGATCCTGCTGGCTCGGCTCATCCTGTGTCTTTGCTTCTTTTTCCCGCGACTTGGCCGCAGCGTCAACGCGCCCTTCAGTCGCCGGTGATGATTCAGAGAATGTCGCAGCAGGGGTGCTCAACTGAATAATCGCTTGCGGCACTGCAGTTGAAGTCATTGCCGACACTGCCGCTCCGGCACTGCCGCTGCCCGTGCCGCTTGTTGCACTGCTGCTTGACACACCCGCCGCCCATGCCATCGGGAAGCTCAATAGCAACAAGATACTTAATACGGAACACAACGCATTTTTACGCATAATGAATAATCAATCGAGTTGCCGAATAAATTGCGCAAATTCTACCACGAGCGGTGGCCGCGGGAATCCGGGCAAACAGCAAATGGCAGGAGGTGCCATTGCGAGGCCGTGAGGCCGGAGCAGTCCAGTTTTTGTACAATACCCTCTGAAAACCTTCTGGATTGCCGCGCCGCTGCGCGGCTCGCAATGACGGGGGGAATTTCCATGCCGTTGCGCAGTTCGCAATGACAACCGCTACGCTACTGAAAACGCAGCGCATCAATCGGCCGCAGCAACGAGGCTTTGCGCGCCGGATACCAGCCGAAGAAGATGCCCACCGTGGCGGCGACCACGAAGGCGGTGACTATCGAGCTCATGGTCACCAGCACCGCCATGCCGCTCGCCTTGTTCACCGCGAGTGCGCCGCCGACGCCGAGTATGACCCCGATCAGGCAGCCGATGACGGAAATGATGATGGCTTCCAGCAGGAACTGCAGCAGGATGTCCCTGCCGCGCGCGCCGATGGCCATGCGGATGCCGATCTCTCGCGTGCGCTCGGTCACCGACACCAGCATGATGTTCATGATGCCGATGCCGCCGACCAGCAGCGAGATCGAGGCGATGGCGCCAAGCATCAGGGACATGATCTGCGCGGTCTCGGCGGCGGTGTTCGCCATGGCCGTGAGGTTACGCACGGAGAAATCGTTTTCCGCGCCTTCGCGGATGCGGTGGCGCTGGCGCAGCAACTCATTGATGGATTTTTCCACTTTCGCCATCGCCTCGGACGAATCGGCCTGCGCCATGATGAACCTGACCGTGCCGGCAAACTGGGTGCCGAACAGCTTGCGCTGGGCGGTCGTCACCGGCACCAGCACGGTGTCGTCCTGGTCCCGCCCGTCAAGGCTCTGGCCTTTTGCCGCCAGCACGCCGAGCACAACATACGGGCTGTTCTTGATGCGGATGGTCTTGCCGACCGGGTCTTCGTCGCCGAACAGATTGTTTACGACCGTCTGCCCCAACAGCGCCACACGGGTGGCGGAGCGAACGTCCGAGTCGGTGAAGGGAAAACCGGCGGAGAGCCGCCAGTCGCGCACCGTGAGGTAGCTCGGCAGGGTGCCGATGACCTGGGTGCTCCAGTTGTTGGGGCCGTATACCATCTGTGCCGTGCCCGGCGACGAAGGGGCGACGGCGGCAACGGATGGCAGCTCCTCGATGGCTTGCGCATCGGCCACGGTCAGCGTCGGCGTGGCGCCGCCGCCCATGCGCAGGCCGCCGGAGGTGGTGGAGCCGGAGAGAATGATGAACAGGTTGCTGCCCATCGAGGCGATGGAGGCCTGCACCTGCTGCTGGGCGCCCTGCCCCACGGCCAGCATCAGGATGACGGCGCCCACGCCGATGACCATGCCGAGCATGGTGAGGGCAGTGCGCAAGCGGTTGGCTCCCATCGCCATCCAGGCTTCGCCGAGCATGGAGCCGATCACGAGGTCGTCTCCAGATGGGCCGCTGCGGCGTGTTCGACCGGCCCATCGTACACGATGCGCCCGTCGGACAGGCGCACCAGCCGCCGCGCGTGGGCGGCGATGTCCGACTCGTGCGTGACCAGCACGATGGTGATGCCGTCGCGCTGGTTGAGTTCGGTGAACAGCGCCATGATCTCCTCGCTGGTGTGTGTGTCGAGATTGCCCGTCGGTTCATCGGCGAGTATCAGCTTGGGATGGTTGACCAGCGCGCGCGCAATGGCGACGCGCTGCTGCTGCCCGCCGGAAATCTGGTTGGGCCGCGAGCGCCGGTAACTGCCGAGGCCGACCTTCTCCAGCATCTCGCTGGCGTGCGCCATGCGCTCGGCGCGGGGAATGCCGCTGTAGATCAGGGGCAGGGCGACGTTGTCTTCCAGGCTTGCGCGCGGCAGCAGGTTGAAGCCCTGGAACACGAAGCCGATTACCTGGTTGCGCAGGTGTGCCAGTTCATCCCGGCTCTGGATGTTCACATCGCGGCCATTGAGCAAGTAGGTGCCGCTGGTGGCCACGTCGAGGCAGCCCAGAATATTCATGAAGGTGGATTTGCCGGAGCCGGACGGGCCCATGATGGCGATGAATTCGCCGGGCATCACCGTGACCGCCACGTCCTTGAGCACCGGCACCGGCCCGGCGTCGGTCTGGTATTCCTTGTACAGCCGCTCGATGTGGATGACAGGGTTGGAACTCATCGCTTGAATGCCCGGCATCAGGGCACCTCTAAAAATTCGCCATCTTCGCAGCTGCGTGAAAAGACGCCGTCATTACGAAAAAGCCTTTAGCTGCCAAAGCCGTTAGCTGCGAGCAAAGCGTGGCAGGAAGCGCGGCAATCCAGAGGTTCTGGCGGTGTATGCCCGGCTGGTTTGCCACGGCCCTGCAGGCCTCGCAATGACAATGCTTACGCGCTGTTGTAGTGAGCCATGTAGTTGCACTCGTCATTGCGAGGAGGCGCAGCCGACGCGGCAATCCAGAGGTTTTGGCAGCGTATTTGCCTGACTGGATTGTCACGGCCCCGCGGACCTCGCAATGACAGTGTTTAATAAAATTTTTAGAGCCTCCCATCAGAACAGCCTCATGCCGGGAGGAGCGCCCGAGTTCCTGGCGGGCGGCTGGGTGTCCTCGACGACGACAGCGGCGCCTTCCTTGAGGCCGCCGCCCAGCACTTCGGTAAAGCGGTTGTCGGTAATGCCGACGGCAATGCGCACCGGCTTGAGCTGGCCGTTCTCGAGCACGTATACCGTGGCCGTGCGGCCGGAGTCGGCGGCGCCCTTGTTCTTGCCGCGCCCCTCCTTGCCGGCTCCTTGTGTGCCACTTTCTCCAGCCGGCTTGCCTGTGCCGGCCTTCGTCTCGCCGGGGCGGAAGCGCAGGACGGCATTCGGCACCAGCAGCGCTTCCTTGCGCTGGGCGACGATGATGCTCACGTAAGCCGTCATGCCCGGCATCAGCGCCTGATCGGAATTATCCACGGCAATCACCACGTCGTAGGTCACCACATTCTGCTGGGTGGTGGGGTTGAGCCGCACCTGGTTCACCACGCCGTTGAAGGTGCGATCGGGGAAGGCATCCACGCGAAAGGTGGCTTGCTGGCCTTCATGGATGTTGCCCACGTCCGCCTCGGCATAGCTCGAGTCGATCTGCATCTTGCTCAAGTCCTGCGCAATGGTAAACATGGTCGGCGTCTGGAAGCTGGCCGCCACGGTCTGGCCGACATCCACCGCGCGCGACACCACCACTCCGGATACCGGGGAGCGGATCACGGTGTAGGCCAGATTGGTGCGATCGCGCTCGGCTTGCGCCTCAGCCAGGGCAAGCTGCGCCTGTGCCGACTTGAGCGCCTGCACCGCCGTATCCAGTTCCTGGCGCGATACGTATTCCTGCGCGTACAGCGTGCTCATCCGCGTTTCGTTGGCGAGCGCCAGTTCCAGCGAGGCTTTCGCATTCGCCACGTTCGCCAGGCTCTGCTGCAGCTGCGCCTGGTTCAGCGCGGGGTCAAGCTCCAGCAATATCTGTCCGGCCTGCACGTGATCGTTGAAATCGGCATACAGTTTTTTCACGATACCCGAGACCTGGCTGCCGACAT
>JAGWMH010000123.1 GCA_028871775.1 Betaproteobacteria bacterium | reverse complement strand
GGCGAATCAATCCACAACAACGGATCGCCCGTCTTGACCTGTTGACCGGCCTCGGCTGCAATCTTGACGACCCGACCGGCAACAGGCGAAAAAACCCGCGCAGTATAATTATCATTATAGGCGATGCGAGCATTAAGCCCTTCTATCAATGGTTCAGGAAAAGTATCTACCGGTTTGATCCGCAAAAATGCTAATTGCGGCGCGTCAACAGGGAAACGTACGGTATCCGAAGTAGCATGGGCAGCAGTTTTTCCGATGGTTGCTTCTGTCTGATGAGCATGAAATTTTTGCCATTCCCAATAGCCGCTTACCGCGATCATTGCCAACACCGCCACCAACAAGACAACTTTCCTATCCAACCTCTTCATTGCGCATTTTCTCCTCTTGCCGTGGCAGATAGCCGAGCCACAGGCGTTTTATCCAAATCAATTCGTATCGTGGCAGCGTTCGCGCCGCTCTCTAATTTCTGCGATGCGGCACCAGTGCGATTCCACCAGCCGCCTCCCAACGCCTGGTAAAGTGCTGCCGTATCGCCGAGGCGGTTGGTTTGCGCCTGCACCAGATTGATGACGGACTGCTGATAATTTTGCTCTGCGGCAAGCTGTGTCTGGTAATTGACATAACCCAGTTGATATTGCTTGCGGGTAAGGTCGAACGCCGTCTGCGCAGCTTGTGCAGCAGAAGCCGCCGCCTTGAGCGCATTGGCGTCAGACTGGATGGTGTACAGCGTATCGGCGACATTTTGCAAAGCAGCAATCACGGTGCTGCGATACTGTGCCCCGGCCTGAATCAGTGCCTGCTCTGCGGCGCGCGACTTGGCGCGCAACGTGCCGCCATCAAAAATGGTATAGGCGGCATTGGCGGCCAGATTGAAGAAGCCGCCGCCGGTGCGGAACATCCAGTCCGGCGTTGTGGCCATGCCGCCTATCGCAGCAGTAACGGAAAACTGCGGCAATTTGTTGGCGATGGCCACGCCTGCCTGGGCACTGGCGAAATGCAGTTGCTCTTCAGCGGCGCGGACATCAGGGCGTTGCTCGACGATTTTGGAAGGCAGGCTGAGTGGAAGTTCCTGCGGCAGATGCAAGGCGGAAAGCTCAAACTTTTCCTCAATATCTTCATTGGGCAAATTGCCTGCCAGGGCACGAATCAAATCACGCGTTTGTTCCAGTTGTTTCTGCAATGGAGCCAGTGCTTGCTCGGCCAGTGCCAGCGAGGATTCCTGTGCGGCGACCTCTATGCCTGACACGTGGCCGAGCCTGGACTGATTGCGCAGAATGACCAGCGCTTCTTTGTTGATACCGACAATTCTTTCCATCGCCGCAAGTTGCGCGCGGATTGATGCTTCCTGCAATGCGGCGGCAACCACATTGGAGGCCAAGGTGATATAGGTTGCCTCCAGCTGCAATCTCTGCGCGGCCACCTGCGCTTCGGCTGATTCCATTTGCCTGCGATTGAGGCCAAATACATCAGGCACGTAACCAACTGTCAGTTGAGCGACATGAAAGTTATAGTAAGCCGGCGCATTAAACGGGGCAGGGCCAGCCGGATTCGAATAGGTTTGAATGACTGTGCCATTCCCCTGAACACCGGGCGAGTTTCCGCCCATGTTACCAGCCAATTTGTTTCTTGACGGCGAATAGCTTGCTCCAACGGTTGGATAGAAAAATCCATTCTGTGCAGCCGCATTCTCCTGCGCCTGACGCAGGGCAGCCTGAGCCGATTCGATGCTGGGGTTGGCCTTGAACGCGCGCTTGATCAGTGAGTTTATCTGTGGCGACTGAAACAGTGTCCACCAATCAAATGGAATATCTACTGTTGGATTAAAGCGTTGAGGCTCTCCACCTGATACAGGCGCTGAAGCCGTTGCCTCTGGCATAGCTTTGGGCGAATAACTGTCCGCCGTGGGCGCAACAGGCCGCTTGAAATCTGGGCCGACAGCACAGCCTGCCAGCGCTGCTGAAATCAGCAGGGTTGTTAAGGAAAATCTGTTAGTTGATACAGAATTTGTTCTGGCGAAGTGCATAGGGCTATTATAACTATCCAATGAGCCTATTCCGCGCAAATTAAGGAATCCAGCATTCCTCGCTGCATTCGACAAGTGCGGTGCTATAAAAGAACGGAGCAGTTGCCTGCTCCGATAAACCCCTGGGAGGGAGAGAGGAGTTCAAGTCATCGCTGTTTGTGCGCCATTGCGTATTTAAGTTGGTATCATAAAAACTATTGCTGACCATTTCCTGACCACACATGCGCCTGCTGTTAGTTGAAGACAACCATCCTTTGGCTGACGTAATCTGTCGTGCATTACAGCAAAGTGGCTATGTGATCGATTGGGCGCAGAATGCGCGCGAGGCAGATAGTTGGATCGCAGTCCAGAATTACGATGTTGTGCTGCTGGATCTCGGCCTGCCTGATACTGACGGAGCAGAGGTGCTGCGCCGTCTGCGCGCATCCGGCAAGCATGTCCCCGTTCTTATATTGTCAGCACGGGAGGCGGTGGATGAACGCGTCCGCCTTCTCGACTTGGGAGCGGACGACTATGTGGTCAAACCGATTGCGCTGAACGAACTGGAAGCGCGTGTTCGTTCCCTGGTACGCCGTAGTCATGGCATTGCAGACCCAGTGCTGATCATCGGTGCTTTGCACCTCGATACTGTGGGTCACCGCGCCTTGGTGGGTGACAGGCCGCTCGAATTAAGCTCCAGAGAACTGGCGGCACTGGAGTACCTCGCTGTCCGCGCGCGCCGCATTGTCACCAAGGAGCAGTTATTGCAAGCGCTTTATGGTTGGCATGACGATGTAAATTCAGTAAATGCAGTTGAAAAGGTCATCTCGAGGCTACGCACAAAACTGGAAGGGTCGGAGGTGATTATCCGCACGGTGCGTGGTCTCGGCTACAGCTTGGGAACCGATGAGAATCAAGAAACCTAGCCTTGCGCGAAAACTGCTGCAAGGGTTGCTGCCACTGATGTCAGCAATCCTTGTTTCCGGAGGGGGGGTGGCATATTTTGTTGCGCACCAGGCAGCAACAGTGGCTTATGACAGGGCGCTAATGGACTCTGCCTTGGCTATCGCCGCCCATGTAGAGGTCATTGAGGGCCGCTTGCGCCTGCAACTGCCCGAGGCCGCTAAAGAAATTCTGCTTACCGATACTTATGACAAAGAGTTTTATGAGGTTGTTAATTCCAACGGGGAAACAGTAGCAGGTGATATCGGCCTGCCGCGCCCGGTCAAGCCTTTGGAAAATGAAAGGCTCTATTACGACGGCTGGTTCAATGGCAAGCCAGTGCGTGTCGCAGCATTGTCCCATGCAGCACAAGGAATTTTCTTTACTGTCCTGTCCGCTGAAACAAAATTGAAACGCGACAGGCTGGTAAGTGAAATTTTATTGGCCATGCTAGTCCCAGAAGGTCTGTTGATTATCGCAGCCATCTTCATGATCCGCAGAAGTGTCCGCCATGGGCTTGCATCCATTCAGCCCCTGCGGGAAGAATTGGTGCGGCGGACCCATACCGATTTGAGCCAGCTGCCATTAGAAAACATCCCGGAAGAAATTTACTCCATATTTGCAGAAGTAAATGAATTGCTGGAGCGCCTATCAATAGCACTCGATGCAAAACGGCATTTCGTTGCAGATGCGTCGCACCAGCTGCGCACACCGATCGCGGCACTACAGGCCGAAGCTGAGATGGCGCTGCGATCTTCCGACCCTGCCGAGTCTCTTAAAAGAATTGTCGCGGGAACGCGCAGGATCGCTCACCTGGCGCATCAGCTTCTGACATTGAGCCGCCTCGAGCCGCAACAGATACATTCGCCGAAGGTTGTCGATCTCGCCGAACTGACCAGAGATGCTGCGGAACGCTGGATGTCTTTGGCAATGCAGCGTAGCATCGATCTCGGCTTTGAGCTGAGTCCAGCCAAGGTGATGGGAGACCCTGTGTGGCTGGAAGAACTGGCCAACAACCTGATTGATAATGCTCTTCGCTATACACCCAGTGGGGGCATCGTTACGGTTCGCTGCGGCAGCACAGCCAACCAAACAAGTTGGGAAGTGGAGGATAGCGGGCCGGGAATCCCAACAGAAGAACGCGAACGGGTATTCGAGCGTTTTTATAGACTCGACACAACCGGCGTTGACGGATGCGGGCTTGGCTTGGCCATCGCACGTGAAATTGTGCGCAACCATAAAGCATCAATCGCAATTGAAGATGGATCGAGTCTAGGCGGGGCGTTGCTCCGCGTGACCTTTCCGCCAATACCGGATATTTCGTCGATAAGTTAGATTCACGATAATTCAGCCATGCTTCCTTCTTTTCTTCCGCCATGGAATATCTCCTGAAAATTAAGTGACCTCCGGCAGAGCCGGGGGGCACTCAATTTCAGTGGCAAGGCTTGCGGCTCGAAGTGGTACGCAACCGGATCTGTCGCCAGGAAGATCCCGTCTTTTTTTAAGGCTTCAATGAGTATCAGCAAAGCCACATTCATTACCGGGGGTGGCTCCTGCCACAAACCTCGAAGGTGGCCACTACCAACCCAGCCGTGGCTTGATGCCGCGAATATCCCTGAAAGAAACGATGCCCAATAGCTTATTTTCTGCGTCGGTGATGGGAATAGCGCGAAAGCTGTAGCGGTCAAACATATCTACTGCATCTCTCAGGGTATCCTCCGGGCTCAAGCTGATGACATTGTCAGTCATAATCTCTCCGATCGATTGGTCTGGCTCGGCGGCTATCAATTCTCGAAGATCGACAACCCCCCGCAGGGTATCTTTTACGTCTGTAACGTACACGTACATGATCACATCCATGTCACGCGCAATTTCACGGAAGTTTGTCACGACTTCCTTGACCTGAGTTGATTCCGGCATTTTCATGAACTGCTGGGTGGCAAACAGGAGAATGTTCTCGTCATGCAAGTCAATGATCTTCTGCACTTTGGAAGCGCTGTCCTTATCGATCATCTGCAGCAATTCGTCAGCTTTGTCAGTCGGCAACACGGAGAGAACATCGGCCGCTTGCGCTGGATTCATGGCGTTGATCAGCTGGGCCGCATGGGTTTTTTCTATCGCATGGATCAGTTCACGCTGAACCCGCGGCTCCACTTCTTCAAGGGTATCTGAGGCGTGTTCTGGTTCAAGTTCCTTGAACACTGCCAGCCGCTGATCGCCTTCTAGTTCTTCAAGAATATCTGCCAAATCGACCGGGTGGATATCATTGATGTTTTCCTTGAGCACGTTGAGTTTGACGTGCCCCTTGAAGGTATCGATATGCTCTGGCAGCTGCTGGACATACATCCAGGAGACCGTCATTTCTTTCCTTTGCTCGGATATCCAGTCGGCGATTTTCTTCAGGCCCATCCGGCGCAGCAGGCGTCGTCTGCTGAAATCGACCTCGCTGACGTACAGCTTGCCCCCCTGAAAGTTGAGGCTGATGTCATAGACAACCTCGACTTCGTGATCGTCCATGTCAAGGATCTTCTTGTCGAGGATGTGCGCGCGAAGCAGGATTGATCCATCGGCAGGCGTGCGCTCATACTCAGCAGCTTCACTCACGTCGAATACGATTTCCGTATTTGAAATCAGGGTCAGTTTGTCCCACGGCAGCAACAGTGAGGGATAACCAAACGGACGACTGACGACAAAATGACTGACTTCGGGAAGCTTCCCCGTTTCAACGATCACCATGTCGCTCAAACGGCCAACCCGTTTGGTTTTCAGATAGGCTTTGCGGCCGATTATCTCGCTGAGAAAAAATTTGTGCTCCAGTATGGCGACCATTGCGCTATCCCTTAGCTGAGAATCAGAACAAATTTGTAAACAAT
>JAGWMH010000122.1 GCA_028871775.1 Betaproteobacteria bacterium | reverse complement strand
TCCCAGCGACTTGAGCTGCCGCTTCATGTGCTCAATGTTGGAATAGGTCCAGGCGGCGGGCGGCACATTGTTGGCCATTGCGGCGTTTTCGGCGGGCAGGCCGAAGGCGTCCCAGCCCATCGGTTGCAGCACATTGCAACCCTTCATGCGGTGGTAGCGCGACAGCACGTCGCCGATGGTATAGTTGCGCACATGCCCCATGTGCAGTTTGCCGGAGGGATAAGGGAACATGGACAGGCAATAATATTTGGGCTTGTCGCTTTGTTCCACGGCGCGGAAAGCCTGCTGACTTTCCCAATGTTGTTGCGCGGCTGCTTCGATGTCTTTGGGTGTGTAGTCCGGCTGCATGTTTTTTCGATTTATTCTGAGTTATGCCTATGTAAGCCGGCATTATATACGGAGAGAACGATGAAACTGCTTGAGGAAACACTGAACAAGTCCTCCATGAGCCGCGTTGCTGGATAAGTCGCGTATGGCATCGTCTCCGCACCAGACGCTTTGCGTACCGTGAGCCGATGCCTACCGCAAGAAGCGCGACGAAGGTAGCAGCTGCGACACGTTACTGGCGAAGCCAGCCGTTTGCGGGAGCAGCCGGAACTACGATGCCGAGGAGCGCGATGCGCTGGCTGCTTATGACGAACTGCACGGTGCGGGCTATGACGCGCGCATCCAGCCAATACAAGGCGAGCAATACCAGTTGCGCATCACGCAACTGCCCAGCCGTGCCGAAGCGCAAGCGCTGGCGCGCGAACTGACCGGCAAGATGGGAATCACCGCGCCGACAGCAGGGCGTTAGCGGGAGATTGAAAAGCCAACAATGCCAGTCCGCTGACGAGTGCTCTGTTCTGTCATGGCCCGCGCGTTTTCAACACCCTGTTTGCCGTTCACGTTAGCCCTCATGATGGCATTCTGCTAGAATTGCCGCACAAAATTTATTGCATCCCTTCTGGAGAGGTTGACCATGTCCCGCAAGTACCCAGTGATTGTTGTAACCGGTTCGTCCGGTGCCGGCACCACCACCGCCAAGCGCGCCCTTGAAAATATTATTCGCCGCGAGTTTCAGTCTGAATGCGCTACGCGTGAGTGCGTGAAGGTTGCCGTGATTGAAGGTGACAGCATGCACAGCCTGGATCGCGTGGCATTCCGTGCAGCCGTGGCTGAAGCCGCAAAGGCAGGCAGACGCCCCATCAGCCACTTTGGCCCGGAAGCAAACCATTTCGACAAAATCGAAGAAACGTTCAGGACTTTTGGGGAAACCGGTACCTGCAGGCGCCGTTACTACATCCATAGTGAAGACGAAGCAAAGGAGCTGAATGCACGTCTTGGAACCAATCTTGGCCCCGGTCAATTTACCCCGTGGGAAGATATTCCTGCCGGTTCCAACATGCTGTTTTACGAAGGACTGCATGGCATGGTGAAGACAGATACCGTGAATGTAGCCAAGTATGTTGACCTGAGCGTCGGCGTGGTTCCCGTGGTCAATCTGGAATGGATCCAGAAAATTCACCGTGACGCGGCAGAGCGTGGCTATTCCGCCGAGGCGACCGTGGACACTATCTTGCGCCGCATGCCGGACTACATCAACTACATCACACCGCAATTTTCACTCACCGATGTCAATTTTCAGCGCGTAGCGACGGTAGACACTTCCAATCCTTTTATTGCGCGTGATATCCCTACGCCGGATGAAAGTTTCGTGGTGATCCGCTTCCGCAATCCCAAAGGCGTGAACTTCCCTTACTTCCTGAACATGATCCATGATTCCTTCATGTCGCGCTCCAATACCATCGTGGTTCCCGGCGGCAAGATGAGCCTGGCGATGGAATTGATCCTCACCCCGCTAATGCACAATTTGATTGACAACAGGAATAAGTAAATGCTGTAAAGGCAATGACTTTAAGATGCCCCAAAGTATTACCGTTCTGGTTGAGGCCTGTAGCGATACAGGCCTTATTCATTGGAAGCCGGCATCGGAGGCTGGCTGGCTTTCGTGGCGGTGAGCCACTATAATTCCGGCCACGTTTAAATCTTCAAATGCCATTCGCCTTTATGCAGCTATTCACCTTTGGCATTAACCATCAGACAGCGCCGCTCTCGGTGCGCGAACGGTTTGCGTTCAGCGTTGAGGCAATGGAACCGGCGCTGCACAATCTGGTTGAGCATGGCGCAGCCAAGGAAGCGACCATACTTTCCACCTGCAACCGCACCGAGGTGTATTGCAACACGCACGAGCCTGCGCAGGCCATCAATTGGCTGGCCGGTTACCGCCAGATGGAGGCCAGTGAAATCGAGCCCTATCTCTACACCTTGCAGCGCGAGCAGGCGGTGAAGCATGCGTTTCGCGTTGCCAGCGGGCTGGATTCGATGGTGCTGGGCGAGCCGCAAATCCTGGGGCAGATGAAACAGGCGGTACGTTATGCGGAACAGGCGGGCACATTGGGCTTCCTGCTGCACAAATTGTTTCAGCGCACCTTCTCGGTGGCCAAGGATGTGCGCACCCAGACCGAGATCGGCGCCAATCTGATTTCCATGGCTGCGGCCGCGGTGAGGCTGGCCGAACGTATTTTCCCCAGCATCGCCGAACAGCGTGTGCTGTTCATCGGCGCAGGCGAGATGATCGAGTTGAACGCCGTGCATTTCGCTGCCAGGAAGCCCATGCTTATCACTGTCGCCAACCGCACCCTGGAACGCGCCCAGTTGCTGGCGCGGCGCATCAACGGTCACGCCATCACCCTGAATGAATTGCCGGAGCAATTGGCGCAGCACGATATCATCGTGACCTGTACTGCCAGCCCGCTGCCGATATTGGGCAAGGGCATGGTCGAGCGTGCGCTCAAGGCGCGCAAGCACCGCCCGTTGTTCATCGTGGACCTGGCTGTGCCGCGCGACGTGGAAGAAGAGGTTGCCGAACTGGACGACGTGTTCCTGTACACCGTGGACGATTTGTCCGAAGTGGTGCGCGACGGTCTGGATGCACGCCAGGGCGCGGTCAAGGAAGCCGATGTCATCATCGATTCCGGTGTGGCCGATTTTGTCCACTGGATGGAATCGCGCGAAGCGGTGCCCACCATTCTTGCGCTGCGCAACCATGCAGAACGCCACCGCCGCCACGAGGTGGAAAAAGCCCTGCGCCTGCTGGCAAGAGGCGAAGAAACGGAGAAGGTGCTGGAGGCATTGAGCAACGGTTTGACCAACAAATTTCTCCATGCGCCGACCCATGCGCTGAATCAGGTGCAAGGCAGCGAACGCGAGGCGTTTCTCGACGTGGTGCATCGCATCTACAACCTGCACACCCCCGAATGAAACCCAGCATTGCAGTTAAACTTGCCCAGTTAAGCGAACGACTGGACGAGGTAGGCCGGCTGTTGAGCAGCGAGGACGCCACGCGCGACATGGACAGTTTTCGCAGGCTCAGCCGCGAGCGCGCCGAGCTGGAGCCGGTGGTGGCGTTGTACCACGCCCATCAGGCTTGCGCGGCGGATATCGCGACCGCGCTGGAAATGGCGAACGATCCCGAAATGTGCGAATTTGCCGAGGCCGAGGTAAAACAGGGCCGCGCACGCCTGGAGCAGATCGAAGCAGACTTGCAGAAGCAACTGTTGCCGAAAGATCCCAACGACGAGCGCAACGTGTTCCTGGAAATCCGCGCCGGCACCGGCGGCGATGAAGCGGCGCTGTTCTCCGGCGACCTGTTCCGCATGTATTCGCGCTTCGCCGAGCGCAACCGCTGGCAGGTCGAGATCATCTCGGAAAGCCCCGGCGAAAAAGGCGGCTACAAGGAAATCATCGCGCGCATTGTCGGGCAGGGCGCCTATTCGGTGCTGAAATTCGAATCCGGCGCGCACCGCGTGCAGCGCGTTCCCGCCACCGAGGCGCAGGGGCGCATCCACACCTCGGCCTGCACCGTGGCGGTGCTGCCGGAAGCGGACGAGGTCAGCGACGTGGTGCTGAATCCCGCCGATCTGCGCATCGACACCTTCCGTGCCTCGGGCGCGGGCGGCCAGCATATCAACAAGACCGATTCGGCGGTGCGCATCACCCATCTTCCCACCGGGACGGTGGTGGAATGCCAGGACGGGCGCTCGCAGCACAAGAACAAGGCGCAGGCGATGGCCGTGCTGGCGGCGCGCATCAAGGACAAGGAGGAGCGCGAGGCGCACTCCAAACTGGCCGCCGAGCGCAAGTCGCTGGTGGGCAGCGGCGACCGCTCCGAACGCATCCGCACCTACAATTTTCCGCAGGGCCGCGTCACCGACCACCGCATCAACCTCACGCTGTACAAGATGGACCACATCATGGACGGCGACATCAGCGAGCTGACCGGTGCGCTGATGGCGGAGCACCAGGCGGAACAGCTCGCGGCGCTAGCGGATGAAAGCTGATGCCTTGTCACGCACGATCCAGGATATATGCACGCAAGATACTGCACGCCTGACAGCAGCACTGGCGCTTGATTTCAGCGGCGCGCGCATCGAGGTGCAGTGCCTGTTGCAGGCCGTCTTGCAAGTGAATCGCGCCTACTTGCTCACGCATCCGGAACAGCGCCTCAACGCCGAGCAACACGCTCAATACATGGCGTTATTCGAGCGCCGCCTGAGCGGCGAGCCAATCGCCTATATCCTTGGCAAACGCGAATTTTTCGGGCTGATGTTCAAGGTTATTCCCGACACCCTTATTCCACGCCCTGAAACTGAATTGCTGGTTGAGATGGCGTTGGCGCGGCTACCTCCACCCTCTGATGAAACAACTAGCCATTCGACTAGGCCATCAAAAGACGATGGCCAAGTCGCTGGTTATCCCGGCCTGACGGCCACCCTCTCCCGCGAGCGGGAGAGGGGCTGGGGGAGAGGGAGTAAATTCCGAGTGCTGGACCTGGGCACGGGCAGCGGCGCGATTGCGCTGGCTATTGCGCATGCCCGCCCAGCTGCCGAAGTCCTGGCTTGCGATGCCTCCCTTGCAGCGCTGGAAGTGGCTCGCGAGAACGCGCAACGACTGGGCGTCACCAATGCGGCTTTCGTGCAAAGCGACTGGTTCACCGCGCTCGGTGGACAGCGCTTCGATCTCATCGTGTCCAATCCGCCCTATATCGCGGCACGCGATCCGCACCTGCAAAGCGGGGATGTCCGCTTCGAGCCATCTTTCGCACTGGCCTCAGGCGACGATGGTCTGCACAACATCCGTTGCATCGTCAGCCAAGCCAAGACGCACCTTGCTTGCGGTGGCTGGCTGTTGCTCGAACACGGCTATAACCAGGCAGCACAGGTGCGCGAACTCCTGCGGCAGGCAGGATTCGATGAAGTATTTTCAGTGCCGGATCTGGCGGGAATAGAACGGGTCAGCGGTGGCCGTGCTTGACTTGGCAGGCAGGCACCGCTAGAATTCCCGACTTAATTACTCAACTAAACCAGAGGCAACAACATGGACGTGCAAGAACTCATCAGGCAACAGGTAACCAGCCATCCCGTAGTGCTGTACATGAAAGGGTCGCCTGCATTCCCGCAGTGCGGATTTTCCGCCAACGCGGTGCGCATCCTGAACTCACTCGGGGTCAAGGATTTTTTCAGTGTGGACGTACTGACTAACCCGGAAATCCGCCAAGGCATTAAGGATTACGCCAACTGGCCGACCATTCCGCAACTTTATATCAACGGCGAGTTTGTTGGCGGCTCAGACATCATGGGGGAAATGCATCAAAGCGGGGAGCTACAGAAACTGCTCAAAGCATAGGTAATTCCAATTCGCCTTAAACACGATTACTGCGTTGGCATCGTCTTCGGCTCCTAGCCGCACTACATGTGCTGTCTTCGTCGCCTCATCCTTGCCGCCTTGTACTCATATTTAATGCAAACTGGAATTACGCACCCGCTTTGCGCGTGGCGAAGTGGCCAATCCAGAAG
>JAGWMH010000121.1 GCA_028871775.1 Betaproteobacteria bacterium | reverse complement strand
TTCCAAAATCAACAGGATTATTTAACGCTAAAGGTGATAAACATGGATTACGCGCAACCCATAAAGTTGGTTGAACAGCTGATTGCCGCCGGAAAAAACAAGGCGTCGCTCAGTGTTCGCGATATGTTGCTCCGGGGTTTCCTTTCCGGTGCACTGCTCGGCTATGCGACCGCGCTTGCGTTCAAGGTATCCGATGGCTTTACCGGGGGCGCGGCTGCACTGGTGGCAGGCGTCATTTTTCCCGTCGGCTTCGTGATGATCGTGCTGCTCGGGCTGGAACTGGTAACCGGAAGTTTCGCGCTATTGCCGATGAGCGCCGCCGACGGAAAAATAAATAGCAGGGAAATGTTGCGCAATTGGGGATGGGTGTTTCTGGGCAACCTGCTGGGCAGCCTGCTGTTCGGGGCGATGCTGGTCATAACGCTGGGCGGCGCTTCAGCTTCGCCCGGAGCGCTGGCGGACAAGATCATCGCGGTCGCCCAGGCCAAAACGCTTGCCTACCAGCATGCGGGCTCCATGGGCTGGCTCACCGCATTTACCAAAGGCATCCTCTGCAACTGGATGGTAACCCTGGGCGTCGTGCTGGGGATGATCTCCACTTCCACTATCGGAAAGATCGTGGCGCCCTGGCTGCCCGTCATGACGTTTTTTGCACTCGGGTTTGAACACTCCGTCGTCAACATGTTCGTGATACCCACCGCAATGTTGCTGGGTGCCGATATCAGTGTTTATCAATGGTGGTTCTGGAATCAAATCCCGGTCACGCTGGGAAACCTGGTCGGCGGCACGGTTTTTACCGGCGTGCTTCTGTATGCCACCTACGGTGGCGGCCATGCGGAACACGGTGCAAACCAGCCCGCAACAGCCACACCGTGTCACAGCAAACCGCGCTCCGCGAACGACAAACACCCCATCCCCGCCACGATGAAATGATCCAGCACGCGCACGTCCACCAGCCCCAATGCCTGCTTGAGCGCGGTGGTGAGATGCTGGTCGGACTGGCTCGGTTCGGCCACGCCGGAGGGGTGGTTGTGCGCGAAAATCACGGCAGCGGCATTATGCGCCAGGGCGCGTTTGACCACTTCGCGCGGATACACGCTGGTCTGGCTGAGCGTGCCGTGGAATAACTCTTCCGAGGCAATCACGCAATGCTGGGTATCGAGAAACAGCACCAGAAAGACTTCCTGTTGCCGCCCGCCGAGCAATAGCTGCAAATAGTCGCGCACCGCACGCGGCGAGTTGAGCGCGTCGCCGCGCTGCAATTCTTCCTTCAAGGCGCGCCGAGACATTTCCTGTACCGCTTGCAGTTGCACGAATTTCGCCTGCCCCATGCCGTGCATTTCGCAGAAATCTAGCTTACCGGCGGCGAACAGTTGCGTGAGGCTGCCAAAGCGGGTGAGCAGATCACGCGCCAAGTCCACCGCACTCTGCCCCTTCACGCCGGTACGCAAAAAGATCGCCAGCAACTCGGCGTCGGAGAGTGAAGCTGCGCCGCGCTGGAGCAGCTTCTCCCTGGGGCGTTCGCCTTCGGGCCAGTCCGTGATTGCCATAACAGCCTCACTTTCTTGTAAGATGCACAGCATTATGAAACAAGAACTCAAAAAACACATCGTGCTCGGCCTCACCGGAGGCATCGCCGCCTACAAGGCGGCGGAGCTGGCGCGCCTGTTGATGAAGCAGGGAGTGGAAGTGCAGGTGGCGATGACCGAGGCGGCGTGCCACTTTATAACGCCTGCCACCATGCAGGCGTTGACTGGCCGCCCGGTGCTGGTCAATCAGTGGGGCGCTGCTGAAAGCGGCATGGCACACATCGATACCAGCCGTACCGCCGACGCCATCGTGATCGCCCCGGCCACGGCGGATTTCATCGCCAAGCTGGCGCACGGCCTGGCCGACGATCTGCTTTCCACACTGTGCCTGGCACGCGATTGCCCGCTGCTGGTCGCCTCGGCGATGAACAGGCAGATGTGGGCCAATGCGGCGACACAGCGCAACATCGCGCAACTGGGGCGTGACGGAGTAACCCTGCTTGGGCCTTGCAGCGGCGCGCAGGCGTGCGGCGAAGAGGGGATGGGGCGGATGCTGGAAGCGGAAGAGTTGGCGCGAGATATTGTGGCGTTTTTGCAAAATACCCCCCTCTCCCTAGCCCTCTCCCGCAAGCGGGAGAGGGAGTTAGAAGGCGTAAGGGTTCTCATCACCGCCGGGCCGACTTATGAGGCGATAGATGCGGTGCGCGGGATTACCAACCGCAGCTCCGGCAAGATGGGCTATGCCGTGGCGCAGGCCGCGCTGGAACTGGGCGCGCAGGTGACGCTGGTCTCCGGCCCGACGGCATTACCCAAAACGCAGGGTGCGCGGGTGGTGGATGTCACCAGTGCTGCAGAAATGTTCGATGCGGTAAAACAGCATGTGGCGGATGCCGACATTTTTATCGGCGTGGCGGCGGTGGCCGATTACCGCGCCGCACAGCCCAGCGAGCAGAAAATCAAGAAGAGCGCGGACACGCTGACGCTGGAACTGCTGCCCAATCCGGACATTCTGGCCTATGTGGCGAATCTGCCCAAACCGCCGTTCTGCGTGGGCTTCGCGGCCGAGAGCGAAAATCTGCGCGAGCAGGCCAAGGCCAAACGCAAGGCGAAAAAGATTCCGCTGCTTGCCGCCAACCTGGCGCAGCAGGCCATCGGCGCAGATGAAAACGAACTGATTTTATTTGACGATGCGGGCGAGCATGTGCTGCCGCGGACGGACAAGCTCACGCTGGCGCGTGCCTTGGTGCAGCACATCGTTATACTCTACCAACAAGGAAAACAGCGATGAAAAAAACCGTGGATGTGAAAATTCTCGACCCGCGCCTGCACGACCATCCTCCCGCCTATGCCACGCCGGGCTCGGCGGGCATAGACCTGCGCGCCTGCATAGACAGCAGTATGGTCATCCAGCCCGGCCAGTGCGAACTCGTCCCGAGCGGCATCGCCATCCACCTTGCCGACCCGCACTGCGCCGCGGTGATCCTGCCGCGCTCCGGCCTCGGCCACAAGCACGGCATCGTGCTCGGCAACCTGGTCGGGCTGATTGATTCGGATTACCAGGGGCAAATTTTTGTTTCGATCTGGAATCGCGGCCATCACCCGTTCACGCTGATGCCGCTGGAACGCATGGCGCAACTGGTGATCGTGCCGGTGCTGCAAATGCAGCTCAACATCGTCGCGGATTTTCCCATGAGCCAGCGCGGGAGCGGAGGGTTTGGCAGCACCGGCAAACATTAGGGCGCCTCTATAAATCCAGATTTCATTCCAACTGCTGTGTTACTCAAAAATTTTCTTGCTTACATATAAGCCATATGCGGCGCTGCTAAAATTTTTTGCGAGCAGCCGCTACAAGGCTTGCCTGCTTACTTCTCTTCGCGCCTTGCTGACGATTCCACACGGGCTTTAGCCCGTAGTAGATCGGCGTCCCCTTGTGGGGCATTTGGACGAACTCTGAATTTCTAGAAGCGCCCAATTAGTTCCCGGTATTTTGTTTTTAGTGTTCCAGGCTCAGATCCATCTCGGTGCTGTCTCCCTTGCGCACCGACACCTTCTCGGACACCATCCGGTAGCCTTCCATTTTCACGCTGATGGTATGCACACCCGGCTCCATTTCCAGGCGTAGCGGCGACAGGCCGTAGTACACCCCGTCCAGATAGACCTTGGCGCGCGCAGGGATGGTATTGACCAGCAGCAAGCCGGTCGTTGTGGTGGCTTGCGGCGTGTATACCTGCGCCGGAGCTACGGTATTCACCGTGGGTATCGGCGCAACCTGCTGCGCGGGAAGTGCTGGTGCAGGCGGGTTGGCAACCGTTGGCGCAACCAGCACGGTCACGCCGGGGACAGCCTTGGTGCCGGGTGTCAGGTTGAACAGCTCGGGGCGCACAACCATCAGGCTGGCGCTGATCGCCTCGGCGGTTTTCTCGGTGACAATGCCCAATTCCTTATGCAGGTACCTGGCGACATCGTCCTTATTGTTGCCCGACACGCCCGCGAAACGGTCATCCTTTTCCGCCACGATGCCGGACCACACCACCTTGCCCGTATTCAAATCTTTCAGTGAGGTTTCTATCGAGATGGATATTTCGTCGCGATTCTTGACGTTGAGGGTAAGCTCCTTCACCACACCGCTCAGCTCAAACAGCGCATTGCCATTCTGCGCCTCGCTCACCTGAAAACCGGTGTCATCCAGGCGCGTCTTCATTGCACTGGTCACCATAGTGGCAACATCCTCATCCAGCACGATGTCCTTTCCGCTCATGCCGGATACATTTTCCGCACCCGTCCCTATCTTGCGCGGGTTGCCCATCTTGCGGGCATCCGTGTAACGGTTGATGCGGATACTGGCGGCATATTTCAGCAACGGCGCATTGGGGTTGGGTTTTTTGCTATCCTTGGCGCGGATGGCAGAGCCGCCTTCGCCACCGAACATGCCGCCCATGGAGGGCATGCTCATGTCGGAGCAGCCAACCGCAGACGCCGCCACCATACTCAGGAGAGCTCGTTGCAAGAATTGTTTCATCACACTTATCCAGAAATCACGATAGCGTGAGTATAACAAAGGGGGGAATTTGCCTGTAAAACAAAACTTGAGAATAATTCTTACCATAGATTCAGTGACAAGCGGCGCGCTGGGTGCCGCATTGATTCCATTTCAAAGTGTGCGCGGCACGAGTTTACGCGCCCAATTGGCGCGCAATCTGCGTTGAGGAAAACAGGCCGCAAACGATCTGGCTGCCATCGCCGCTTTCTTCCACCACTATGGCATGCTGGCGGCCTGCCTGTTTCAGGGTGGCAGTGATATGGCCCACTTTGGCGCCCTGCACATCCTGCAATTTCAGTACTTCAATCTCACGCTGCAACGTCATGATGTCGCGCACCATAATGTCGGCATGGGTGCCACCCATGTCCTTCAGGAAGAGCATGGGTTTTTCGCCCAGAATGTCGGTTGCAGTCAGCAGGCCCACGACCTTGTCGGCATCATCCAGCACCAGCAGCATGCGCACACCGTAGCGGATCATCTTGTCGTTAGCCTTGTCCATCGGGGTTTTGGCACGCACGTTAACCACCGACACGCGCCTCAGGTCGGTCATGACGCTGAGCGCAGAATCTTCCAGCGTAACCCGTTCCGGCAGCACTTGCGTTGGACGCGCAAATGTTGTGCTGGGCTTGAACGGGTGTGCCTTCAGGGGGGAGTATTCTTTGATCATTTTCATCCTTAAAATAATTGTGTATCAGTGACTGCCCTGAGCTTGTCTGTGCGCAGCGTAATGTTTCGCTGATTTGACGGGCGGCAAATAACGCACCAGCTCGTTCAAAGCCAGGCGATAGACCTCGCGCTTGAACTCGATCACGCTGTCCATCTCGACCCAGTAATCGTTCCAGCGCCATGCATCAAACTCGGGGTGGCAGGAGGCACGCAGGCAGACATCGCAGTCGCGCCCGACCAGGCGCAGCAGAAACCAGATCTGCTTCTGCCCCTTGTAACTGCCGCGCCACTCACGCTTCACCCAGTGCTGCGGCACCTCGTAACGCATCCACTCGCGCGTGCGGCCGAGTATCCGGACATGGCAAGGCTGCAGCCCGACTTCTTCCTGCAATTCGCGGTACATCGCCTGCTCCGGCGTTTCACCGTGCTGGATGCCGCCTTGCGGGAACTGCCATGAATCCTGCCTGATGCGTCTGCCCCAGAACACCTGGTTCTTGGCGTTAGTGAGAATGATGCCGACATTGGGGCGGTAACCATCACGGTCAACCATCTTCGCCACCTGTTCGGTTAATTTCGATGGGGTGGATTTTTTCACATTTCACGGCAGATGAAAAGCTTTCTCGTAGGGTGCCTCTAAAAATTCAAAGTTCACCCAAATGCAAGGCGCGGAA
>JAGWMH010000120.1 GCA_028871775.1 Betaproteobacteria bacterium | reverse complement strand
ATGTCCCGCGTCCAGATGTCGTAAGCCTCGTCGTCGTCGATGTAGACGGTGGCCCACAGTTTTTCGGGCGGGAGCCCGAAATGCACCGTCAGGAGCTCCCAGGCGTAGCCGATCGCGTCGCGCGTGAAGTAGTCGCCGAAGCTGAAGTTGCCGAGCATCTCGAAGAAGGTGTGGTGGCGCGCGGTATAGCCGACGTTCTCCAGGTCGTTGTGCTTGCCGCCGGCGCGCACGCACTTCTGCGACGATGCAGCGCGCGTGTAAGGCCGCTTGTCGAAACCGAGGAACACGTCCTTGAACTGGTTCATCCCCGCGTTGGTGAACAACAGCGTCGGGTCTTCGTGCGGCACCAGCGAGCTGGACGGCACGACCGTGTGGCCTTTCGAGGCGAAGTAATCCAGGAATTTCTGGCGGATTTCACTGCTTTTCATTGCACACCCTGAATATCAAATGCACTGTTAGACAAGGTGCGCATCATACCACGCGCGGCCATGCATCTATATCACGGGCGTTGCAGTTGTAGGGCGGGCTGGCGCAGCGTGACCCGCCGGATGGCTCCAACATCCGGCGGGGGAATGTGGTCCTGTGCGGACTGCTCCAAAGGCAATGCAAAGCGGACCCCTTTCAACTCAAACGGCCTGCTGCACGTCCTCCCGCTGATCGCTGCCCTAAGCTTGAACCGCGTTCAATACCTGCGCCCGATCCCGGCGGGGAAGCATGCGGCTGAGCGTGTTATCGCGCTTGATGTAGTGATGAAACAATGCAGCCGCAGCGTGCAGGCCGATGAGAAAATAACCCGCAGTCCCGATGATTCCATGTATCTCCTCAATCTGCTTCGCAAGGTCCTTGTTTTCGCCGATTAATGCCGGCAGTTGCAGGCCAAAGAATGGAATCGGATTCCCGGCTGCGCTGAGCGTGAGCCACCCCAGCAATGGCATGCCGATCATCAGCACGTAGAGCGCGATGTGCATGAATTTGGCTGAAAGCCTCTGCCAACTTCCCGGCTCCGGCACAATGCGCGGGGTTGGCCCGGACAGGCGCACTCCCAAGCGCAACAAGGCAAGGCCAAGAACGGATAGGCCAAGCATGAAGTGTAGTGTCTTCAGCGCCGTGCGAGGATCGCTCCCCTTGGGGAAAAACTCGCGCAGTTCGATGGATGCATATACGGCAACCAGTAAAATCAACATTAGCCAGTGCAGGCCAATGGCCAAAGGTCCGTATCGGTGTTCGGTGTTTTTCCAACTCATCATTGCTCTCCTTAAAATATGCTCCGTAGCAAACCAACATCAGGCATGGCGGAGCGTACAAATAACAAAGTGGCCTTGCTTGCCGCGACAACTTTGTTCTGTCCACTCTGCATGACCATTTCCTGTTGTGAATAATCACAGTTGCACGATACGCAATCAATCTTAAGGCGCGCTTAACGGATACGGATTTTTTCAGTGACTTGATATGCAAGCAGGAAATTTCTATGCACCGCTGCGTAACCAGCCACTTGCTTACCATTAACCAGCGGTTATCGGTACGGATGAAGTGGTGTAAGCAGGTTAAGCGGCCGGTTGACTGTTGCGTGCAGGCAACGGGTGACAGTTGGTCGAGGCGTGCCTCATTGCGTTGCGGGTTGTGGAAGATCGCGAAGTATGTGGTGTAAGCTCTCTATGGATTACTCTCATCGGAGAAGAAGGAAAACGTGCAGCCTTGATGACGCAAATGTAACCTGCGTCGTCAATCTCCCGCTTCCTCCAGTCGCAGCACCTTAAAAATCACATTCAACGCAAAGCCGCGCGATTGCAGGAAACGCATCTGCTTGGCTTTTTCCTTGGCATCTTGCGGCGCAGTGCCGAATTTCCTTTGCCACACTTCGCGCGCCGCTTCCAGTTCGGTTTCTTTTAATTCCGGCAGTGCGGCGCTGATCAATTCTTCTGCGATGCCTTTTTGCCGCAATTCATGAGTGATGCGTTGCGTGCCGAAACGGCTGCGTCTGGCGTGTACCAGTTGCGTGGCGGCGCGTGCATCGGACAGCCAGCCGCGCGCGGTCAGGTCATCCAGCAGCGCGTCCAGATTTACCGGCGGTGACTGCCCGCAACTTTCATCCGCCAGCACATGCGGCAACAGCTTGCTGCGCAGTTCGGCACGGCTATATTCGCGGCGTGCCAGGTATTGCAGAGCACGCGTGCGTAAGGTTACATCATGCTTTTTTCTCACTCGGGTGCCCGGCCAAGAGTTTCTCGGATGCTTTCGCACCGGCTTTTCCACCGGCTTTCTCGCCAGCGTCAAGCAGTGTTACGCCGAGAGCTGCGCGCACCTTGTTTTCAATCTCAAGGGCGACCTCAGGATGTTCGCACAAATACTCGCGTGCGTTGTCCTTGCCTTGGCCGATTTTTTCGCCCTTGTAGGCGTACCAGGCGCCGGATTTCTCCAGCAGCTTGTGCTGCACACCCAACTCGATGACTTCGCCTTCGCGCGAGATGCCTTCGCCGTACAGAATGTCGAACATCGCCTCGCGGAACGGCGGCGCCACCTTGTTTTTCACCACCTTGACGCGCGTCTCGTTGCCGATCACCTCGTCGCCCTTCTTGATCGCGCCGGTGCGGCGGATATCGAGGCGCACCGAGGCGTAGAACTTGAGTGCATTGCCGCCGGTGGTGGTTTCCGGGTTGCCGAACATCACGCCGATCTTCATGCGGATCTGGTTGATGAAAATCACCATGGTGTTGGTGCGCTTGATGTTGGCGGTGAGTTTCCTCAGCGCCTGCGACATCAGGCGCGCCTGCAGGCCCATCTGCGGCTCGCCCATCTCGCCCTCGATCTCGGCCTTGGGCGTGAGCGCGGCCACCGAGTCCACCACCACCACGTCCACCGAACCGGAACGCACCAGCATATCGGCGATCTCCAGCGCCTGTTCGCCGTTGTCCGGCTGCGAAATCAGCAAATCCTCGACCTTTACGCCAAGTTTCTGCGCGTACTGCGGATCAAGCGCGTGCTCTGCGTCAATGAAGGCCGCCGTGCCGCCCAGTTTCTGCATCTCGGCGATCACCTGCAAAGTCAGCGTGGTCTTGCCGGATGATTCCGGGCCGTAGATTTCGATCACCCGGCCGCGCGGCAGGCCGCCCACGCCCAAGGCAATGTCCAGCCCCAGCGAGCCGGTGGACACCACCTGGATGTCGCGCGCCACTTCGTGCTCGCCCAGGCGCATGATGGAGCCCTTGCCGAACTGTTTTTCAATCTGGCTCAGCGCCGCCGCAAGTGCCTTGGTTTTGTTGTCGTCCATTTCGATCCCCTTTCAAAAATGATGCAGGATTGTGGCATATCAATTCGCACTTGTACAGAACGTTCGTTCTTTAATGATTTTTAAGCCGTTTCCGTGCGGCTTTCCAGCAAGTCCAGCACCCCCTGCAACGCAATATGCACCGACTGGGCGCGCACCTCGTCACGGTTTCCCTTAATCTGGCGCCGTTGCGCATGAATCGCGCCGTGTTTGATCCCCCACGCGAACCATACCGTGCCGACCGGTTTGTCCGGCGTACCGCCATCCGGCCCGGCGATGCCGCTCACCGCCAGCGCCACATGCGCGCCGCTGCGCTGCAAGGCGCCCGCCGCCATCTCGCGCACCGTCGCCTCAGACACCGCACCGTGCTGGTTAAGCGTCGCTTCACTCACCCCCAGCATCTGCTGTTTGGCCTGGTTGGAATAGGCGATAAAGCCGCGCTCAAACCATGCCGAGCTGCCCGCCACATCGGTAATGGCCTGCGCCACACCGCCTCCGGTGCAGGACTCCGCCGTCGCCAGCATCAAACCTTGCGCCTTGAGCAAGCCACCGACTTGAGCAGCCAAAATATCCATCGCCATATCCGTATCGTAGGGGTGCAATTTATTGCGCCCAACTCAAAAGGGCACGATAAATCGCGCCCCTACAGTTATTTGTTTAACCCGCGCGTCAAGTCATTCTGAATGTCGCACACCGCTTCCAGTCCCACGGCGATGCGCAGCAGGCCTTCGGTGATGCCAGCTGCCGCGCGTGCTTCCGGCGTGATACGCACATGGGTGGTGGTGGCCGGATGGGTGAGCGTGGTCTTGGTGTCGCCCAGGTTGGCGGTGATGGAAACCAGTTGCGTGCTGTCCACCACGCGCCAAGCTGCTTCCCTGCCGCCCTTCACTTCGAACGACACGATGCCGCCACCGCTCTTTTGCTGCTGCATTGCCAGTTGATACTGCGGGTGCGACGGCAGGCCGGGGTAATACACGCGCCCCACGTTCGGCTGCGCCTCCAGCCAGCGTGCCAGTTGCAGCGCATTGGCGCTGTGTGCATCCATGCGTATTTTCAGCGTCTCCAGGCCTTTCAAAAAAATCCAGGCGTTGAACGCGCTCATGGTCGGCCCCGCCGTGCGCAGGAAACCATAAACGCCCTCCATCAACTTCCTGCTGCCCAGCACCGCGCCGCCGAGCACCCTCCCCTGCCCATCGAGATACTTGGTGGCGGAGTGGATCACGATGTCCGCGCCCAGCTCCAGCGGGCGTTGCAGGATGGGCGTGCAGAAGCAGTTGTCCACCGCCAGCCACGCGCCGCATTTTTTCGCGACGAGAGCAATCGCCGCGATGTCCGAAACTTCGGTCAACGGATTGGACGGTGTTTCCAGAAAGAATAATTTTGTTTGCGGGCGCACGGCTGCGCTCCACTCGCCGGCATCGGTGGCGGAGACGAAGCTGGTTTCCACGCCGAATTTTTTCAGGATGCCGCCGAACAGATTCACCGTCGCGCCGAAGATGCTGCGCGAGGCGACGATGTGGTCGCCGCTTTTCAGCAGCCCCATGCAGCAGGCCAGTATCGCCGACATGCCGGAAGCCGTCGCCACGCACTGTTCCGCGCCTTCCAGGGCAGCCAGGCGTTCCTCGAACATGGTGACGGTGGGATTGGTGAAGCGCGAGTAGATATTGCCCGGCTCTTCGCCGATGAAGCGCGCGGCGGCCTGCGCGGCACTCTCGAACGTAAAGCTCGAAGTCAGGAACAGCGCCTCGCTGTTTTCGCCGAACTGGCTATGCACCGCGCCTGCGCGCACGGCCAGTGTTTCCGGTTGATAGAATGATTCCGACATGCATTGCCCCTTAAAGTACAAAACCCGGATAGCTTGCGCTAAACCGGGTTTCCCGCGCTTTAGCTGTATTTATTACGCGCCCGCAAGCTGTTCCTCAAATCGGCGCAGACTGCAAGGTAGCACCCGCCTCGCGGCGCTGTCAACTTTATTCAGACCACCAGGTTGAGATCGAGCTGGTTGACATCGCCGGCTCTGCCGACGCCGCAGCTTCCGCGCGCCGCCTCTATCTCGTCAAGGTATTCAGGCGTGATGTCGCCGGTGATGTAGTCGCCGTCGAAGCAGGATGCCTCAAAATACTGTATGGCCGGGTTGGCCCTGCTCACCGCCGCTTTGAGGCTGTTCAGGTCCTGATAGACCAGTTTGTCCGCGCCGATCTCGCGGCAGATTTCCTCGTCGCTGCGCCCGGTGGCGATCAGCTCGCGGCGCGACGGCATGTCTATGCCGTACACGTTGGGAAACTTGACCGGCGGTGCGGCGGAGGCAAAGTAAACCTTGCGTGCCCCGGCGTCGCGCGCCATCTGCACGATCTCGCGGCTGGTAGTGCCGCGCACGATGGAATCGTCCACCAGCAGCACGTTCTTGTTTTTGAATTCCACGTTGACCGCATTCAGTTTCTGGCGCACCGATTTCTTGCGCATCTCCTGCCCCGGCATGATGAAGGTGCGCCCGATGTAACGGTTTTTCACGAAGCCCTCGCGGAACGGGATACCCAGTCGAACCGCCAGCTGCAGGGCACTGGGGCGGCTGGAATCCGGGATGGGGATGACCACGTCTATGTCCGCCTGCGGCCAGAGGCGCGCAATCGTGTCGGCCAGGTTTTCGCCCATATTCAGGCGCGTTTCATACACCGAACTGCCGTCAATCACCG
>JAGWMH010000119.1 GCA_028871775.1 Betaproteobacteria bacterium | reverse complement strand
GGGCGGCAAGCGCCATCGGCAAGCGCAGCACCAGCTTGGCGCGTTTGG
Source organism: Betaproteobacteria bacterium (assembly GCA_028871775.1). Classification (GTDB taxonomy): domain Bacteria; phylum Pseudomonadota; class Gammaproteobacteria; order Burkholderiales; family Gallionellaceae; genus CAITJF01. The sequence goes on along the minus strand of JAGWMH010000119.1, from coordinate 5,950 downwards.
GAAGCAGCATCCCGTCGTTGTTTTCTGCTGCGCGCAACGGCAATACCCCGACAAACTTTTCTTCGGCGAGTTGTGGAATACGGCGTAGCAGTGCCTCCCACAGCGCAAAGGGATAATCAGTAGGGAGTGTTCCGCCGCCAAGGTCGAACACCATGTCTATCATCTCTGGAATTATATTGGCCACTCGCCTGTTGTTGCTACGCCGGTTGTTTTTGGGAATCCGCCCAGCTTTGCATGGCAGCCGCCCACTGTTGTGCTGTGGCAGGGTCAATGTCGAAAATCGTAAAACGCCTGCTTTCGCGAATGCGGATGCGCAACAGGCTCATCCCGCCTTCGGCATGATCTATTTGTTGTAATTCAATTTCCTGATTACCCAAAGGAACCCTGATTTTTTTTAATTCGGTGATTTTTGCCATTATAATTTCCTCTCGTTTAGCCGTACCGCAATATCTTCCGAGGACATTCTGAACAGGATTTAAAGATGCCTAAGTCTATCGCTAATACACCTGGAAATGAAATACTGCCGGGGGAAGGCAAACCACTACCCTTTAGGGTTATTGAAGATAGCCGCTAAGGGTGATGGAATGCGCAGGGGATGCGCCGTATAGTGCACCGAACCATTAAGAACCTGGGTGGCCGCTGAGCTGAAAGTGGTAGAGTAGACGGGTCGCAATTTCACGTCTTTGCCGGGCCATTAAAAAATAGTGCTGGCAGCAAGCGCTAGTCATTACGAGTGAAAGGAAGGATTATGGCTAAGAAGATGCATGACACCCCAAACCTTGACCAGCTCGAGGATGGCCCATGGCCCAGCTTTGTGACCGGCCTGAAAGCGCTGGCAAAAGACAAGGATTATGTGGTTGACCTCCTTGGCCAGCTCGAGACTTCGTACCGCACCAAAAAAGGCTATTGGAAGGGCGGCACGGTCGGCGTGTTTGGCTATGGCGGTGGTGTTATCCCGCGCTTTACCGAGCTCAAGGACGAAAAAGGACAGCCGGTGTTCAAGGATGCGGCCGAGTTCCATACCCTGCGCATCATGCCTCCGCCCGGCATGCACTACGACACCGCTACGCTGCGCAAATTCTGCGACATCTGGGAAAAGCATGGCTCCGGCCTCATCGCGCTGCATGGCCAATCCGGCGACATCATGATGCAGGGCTGCACCACCGAGAACGTGCAGAAGGCCTGGGACGAAATCAACGAGATGGGTTTCGACATGGGTGGCGCCGGGCCGGCGGTGCGCACCTCCATGTCCTGCGTCGGGGCGGCGCGTTGCGAGCAATCATGCTATGACGAGGCCAAGGCGCATCGCACTGTAGTGAATACTTTTCTGGATGACATTCATCGCCCTTCCCTGCCGTACAAGTTCAAATTCAAATTTTCCGGCTGCCCGAACGATTGCATGAACTCGATACAACGTTCCGACATGGCCGTGATCGGAACGTGGCGCGACAATATCCGCACCGACGAAGCAATGGCGAAAAAATGGTTCGCCAGGCACAGCATGGACCAACTGGTGAATGACATTGTTGCGCGTTGCCCGACCAAAACCTTCCAGCTCAGGCAGATCAAGGACGTCAGGAGCGGCCCGAGCATCTCCAGCGTTGCAATCAATGATACCCATGCGATAGAGATCGACAACCACGATTGCGTGCGCTGCATGCACTGCATCAATGTAATGACCGGTGCATTGGCTCCCGGTGAAGACAAGGGCGCAACCATTCTGGTGGGGGGCAAGCGCACCCTCAAGATCGGCGACCTGATGGGTACGGTAGTTGTTCCATTCATGAAGCTGGAAACAGATGAAGACATGGAAAAACTGGTCGATCTCGGCCAGCGCATCATCGACTTCTTCGCGGAAAATGCGCTCGAGCACGAACGCACCGGTGAAATGATCGAGCGTATCGGTTTGGCGAGCTTTCTCGATGCATTGGAAATCGAAGCGGATTCGAACATGGTATCCACGCCGCGCACGAATCCATACATTCGCACCGATGGATGGGATGACGAAGTTGCCAGGATCAATGCCAAAAAACACGCCGCTACCTGAGGAGAATGGAACATGAATCAACCTGTTCAAATGCGCCGCCCTAAAGAAACCGGAGTGCCGGACAACAAACCCTATTTGCACCCGGTTCTGGCAAAAAACTATGGCCAATGGAAATATCATGATCGTCCCCGCCCCGGCGTGCTGCATCATGTCTCGCATAGCGGCGACGAGGTCTGGTCGGTACGTGCCGGCACGCAGCGGCAAATGGACGTTCATACCATCCGCAAGCTATGCGATATTGCCGACAAGTACGCGGAAAGCCGCGTGCGTTTCACCATCCGTTCCAATATCGAGTTCATGGTATCCAGTGCGGAGAAGGTTAATCCGCTGATTGCGGAACTGGAAAAGCACGGTTTCCCGGTGGGTGGCACGGGCAATTCGATTTCGATGATTTCCCATACTCAGGGTTGGCTGCACTGTGATATTCCCGGTACGGATGCTTCCGGCGCGGTCAAGGCTTTGATGGACGAGCTGATCGTTGAATTCAAACGCGAGGAAATGCCCAACCGTGTGCATATTTCCACGTCATGTTGTGAAATCAACTGCGGCGGACAGTCTGATATCGCGATCATCATTCAACATACCAAGCCACCGGTGATTAATCACGACCTGGTGGCCAACGTATGCGAGCGCCCGGCGGTAGTCGCGCGTTGCCCTGTCGCCGCGATTCGCCCGGCGATGGTAAACGGCAAGCCGTCCCTGGAAATCGATGAATCAAAATGCATGTGCTGCGGAGCGTGCTATCCGCCCTGCCCGCCGATGCAGATCAATGACCCGGAGAATTCCAAGCTGGCGATTTGGGTAGGCGGCAAGAATTCCAATGCGCGTGGCAAGCCGACCTTCATGAAGATGGTTACTTCCGGCCTGCCAAACAATCCACCAAGATGGCCCGAGGTCACCGAGGTGGTGAAGCGGATTCTGCACGTTTACAAGGAAGATGGCCGTCCGTGGGAGCGCATGGCAGACTGGGTCGAGCGCATCGGCTGGCAGCGTTTCTTTGAAAAGACCGGGCTGCCGTTCACCAAATACCTGATTGACGACTGGCGTGGTTCCCGTGCCTCCCTCAATGCTTCGACCCATATTCGCTTTTAGCCGATTTGTTTCGAGGTGATCACATGAAATTTGGCATTGTCGTTAACGAAGGCCCTTATCAGCATCAAGCCAGTGATACGGCCTACTTGTTCTGTAAGGCGGCTATTGCAAAAGGCCATGAAGTGTGGCGCGTGTTTTTCTATCACGACGGTGTGAATAACGCCTCGAGGTTGACCGAGCCGCCGCAGGATGACCGCAATATCGTCAACCGCTGGAGCAAGCTCGCCGAAGAGCATGGTGTGGATCTGGTGGTTTGCGTAGCGGCAGCTTTGCGGCGCGGCATCAAGGAAGAAAACCTGGCGCAGGGCTTCCGTATTTCCGGACTGGGGCAGTTGGTGGAAGCGGGCATCAAAACTGATCGCCTGGTTGTGTTTGGCGATTAGGGGGAACGGGATGAGCAACATCAAAAAATTCATGTTCGTTAACCGCAAAGCTCCGTACGGTACGATCTATGCGCTGGAAGCGCTGGAAGTGGTGCTGATTACCGCCGCGTTTGATCAGGATGTTTCCCTGGTTTTCCTGGATGACGGTGTGTATCAGCTGAAGAAGGGGCAGCAGACCAAGGGGATAGAAACCAAAAATTTTTCGCCTGCCTATCGCGCGCTGGAAGGCTACGACATTGAGAAACTGTATGTCGAAAAAGAGTCGCTGGAAGCGCGCGGAATCAGTGAGGAAGACTTGCTGGTGGATGTTACCGTGCTTGGCCGCGCGGAAATGGGCGCATTGATGGACCAGCAGGATGTGGTCTTGAGTTTCTAGAGGAGTATCGTCAAATGCTGCACATTATCAATAAATCTCCGCTGGCCAATAACGCGCTCGACAGCTGTTTGCGCGTCGCCCAGTCGGGAGAGATTCTGCTTATTGAAGACGCAGTCTATGCCGCCACAGCGGGCAATGCGTTCGAGGGCAAGATACGCAAGGCGTTGGAACGCTTCAGGATTCATGTCCTGCAACCTGACCTCGAGGCGCGCGGGCTTGCCGATCGCGTCATCGAAGGAGTTTCACCCGTGGATTACGGCGGCTTCGTCGACCTTACGACCACAAATAAAACCTGCCAATCCTGGCTTTAACTCTGCGCTAAAAAGGAGAAATACCATGCCCAGCATCGAAGTTGACGGCAAGACTTATGAAACAGATGAAGAGGGCTACCTCACCAATCTGAATGACTGGAATAAAGAAGTCGCTAACTACATCGCGCATGTGGAAAATATCAACATGACCGAGCAGCATTGGGAGGTGATTAATTTTCTGCGCGAGTATTTCGAGGAATACCAGATTGCGCCCGCAGTTCGCGTGTTGACCAAGGCCATAGGCAAGAAACTCGGCGCGGACAAAGGCAACAGCGAATACCTGTACAGCCTGTTCCCCTATGGCCCGGGCAAGCAGGCTTGCAAGATTGCCGGTTTGCCGAAGCCGACAGGGTGCGTCTGATTTTTAGCATTAACCGATGTTATTGATGCGAGGACTGCCCCATGATCGGCACCTTGTTCGCAATTCTGTTCTATCTTGCTACCTTGTTGTTTGTCGTGGGCTTGCTTTACCGTATCAGCGTTTATTCACGCACTCCGGCCCCGCTTAAAATACCCACCACGCCCGCCCCCATTAATACCGGTGGCGTGGTGTTGCGTATGACACGCGAAGTCCTGTTTTTTGAAAGCCTGTTCAAGGCGAATCTGTGGACGTGGGGCCTGGGCTGGTTGTTTCATGCCAGCCTGGTGCTCGTCCTGTTGCGCCACTTGCGCTATTTCACCGAGCCCGTTTGGGCCTGGGTGGCGTTCATCCAGCCGTTTGGCATGTATGCGGGGATTACCATGCTGCTCGGCTTGGCCGGATTGTGGGCGCGACGTGTATTTGTCGAGCGTATCCGCTATATCTCAGCCCCTTCCGATCACCTGATGCTGGCACTGCTCATGGTGATTGCCGCATCCGGCCTGTCGATGAAATTCCTTGCGCATACCGATGTGATCTCAGCCAAAGGTTTCATTCTTGGCCTGATGTATTTCAACTGGCAGCCTTTGCCTGCGCACCCTGGCCTGTATGTACACCTGTTGCTGGTGGCTGTGCTGCTGATGATTTTCCCGATCAGCAAATTGTTGCATGTTCCCGGTTTATTTTTTTCCCCCAGCCGCAACCAAACGGACAACCCACGTGAGAAGCGCCACTTGGCAGCTTGGGCGGCGGAGTTGGAGAACAAGGCATGAACAAAATACTTTGCCACCTAACCAGCGACTTGGCTGGCGTCTTTTGCCAGCTTAGTCAAATGGCTAGTAGTTTCACCAGTAGTCACATCAGAGAGCACAGAGTACACAGAGAGAACCGGTCTGTTTTTCCGCTTTTTTCTGCGAACTATGCACTCTCAGTGACTGAATATTTTCAACAGGCGAATTGACCATGGCCGCCGAGATCACCGCCCCTGCCTACCGCATCATTCCCATCATCCCGGCCTTGAAACCGGGTGCGATGGAAGATAGCAAGTCGTTTATCGCGAACGACAAGATTCAGGAAGCACTGGGCTTCCCCGGGCAATTGGTGGATGACTGGCATGACCGTGCGCTAGCCAAGATGGGCGAGTTGCTTGGCAAGTACCGCTCGCTCAAGGTTTTTCTGGATGCCTGCGTGCATTGCGGGGCATGTACTGACAAGTGCCACTATTTCATCGGCACGCAAGATCCGAAAAACATGCCGGTGGCGCGCCAGGATTTGCTGCGCAGTGTCTATCGCCGCTATTTCACCACGCTGGGGAAAATCCTTCCAAAGCTGGTTGGTGCACGGTATTTAACCCGCGAGGTGCTCGACGAGTGGTACGCCTAT
>JAGWMH010000118.1 GCA_028871775.1 Betaproteobacteria bacterium | reverse complement strand
AAGTTGCCGTTAACCTTGGCCAGTATCACGGACACGTTATCGCGCCCGCCATTATCGTTCGCCATCTCAATCAACTTGCTTGCCGCCAGCGGCAGATTGGCTTGTAGCATCTGCAAAGTGCTGCCAATATCCTCGTCCTCCACCATATCATTCAGCCCGTCCGAGCACAGCAGGTAAATATCCCCTGTTTGCACCTCATAGACATTCACCTCCGCCGCCACTTCGGCATCGATGCCGACTGCGCGTGTCACCAGATTCTTGTTCTTGGACAAGCGCGCATCTTCCTTGCTGATCATGCCGCCATCAATCTGTTCTTGCAGCAGCGAATGATCCCGCGTGACGGCCTCAAAGGTTTCGCCGCGCAGCCGGTACATACGCGAATCGCCCACGTGCGCCACCGCCACACGGTTGTCATAGAACAGCCCGGCCACTATCGTGGTGCCCATGCCGGCATATTGAGGCTGGCTCTGCGCTGCACTGTATATGGAAGCATTGGCCTTTTGCACGTTCTCGCGCAGCAGCGCCACGCCGATCTCCTCGCCGCTGTCATCCTTGTCCTCGGGGTGCACGCTTTGCAGGCGATGCTTGATCTCGGTAGACACCACGGAAACCGCAATGCCGCTGGCAACTTCGCCGGCATTGTAGCCGCCCATGCCGTCTGCCAGCACCACCAGGCCGCAGGAGGCATCGTAAATCACACTGTCTTCGTTGTGCGACCGCACCATGCCGGAATGGGTCTGGCTGACTATTTCGAGCGCTTCCTGAATGTTCATGATTCTATCCTTGCATGCTCTCTAATCAATGCAAATTGGCCGCACACTGGCGGATTGCCTCGGCCATTTCCTGGCCCGTCCGGTAACGCTCCTCCACCTTCTTTGCCAGCGCCTTGTTGATGATTGCCGCCACACACGGCGGCACATCCGGCTTGACGCTCAAAATATCGGTATGCGGTTCATTGGCGATGCGGAACATGAGCTGCGCCATCGAGTCGCCCTCAAACGGCAGCTTACCACACACCAACTGATACAGGCTTGCGCCCAGCGAGAATAAGTCCGATGCGCCCTCGATCTTCGCGCCGGCCAGTTGTTCGGGCGACATATACGACGGCGTGCCCAGCACCATGCCGGTCTTGGTCTTGGAAGAGTCGGTAATGCGCGCGATGCCGAAATCGGTCACCTTCACCGTATCGCCCTCCAGGTCGTACATGATGTTGGCCGGCTTGATGTCGCGGTGCACCACATGCAGGGAATGCGCATAACCCAGCGCATCCGCCACGCGCGCCACGATGCTCAGCGCCTTCGGCAGCGGCAGCAGATTATCCGGTTTGATATAGGGCACCAGATCCTTGCCCTTGAGGAATTCCATCGCGATATAGGCGAGGTCATGCTCCTCGCCCGCATCGTATATGGCCACGATGTTGGGGTGGTTCAGGCGGCCGGCGGACTCGGCCTCGCGGAAGAAGCGCGCCTTCACATCTTCCAGCTCATCGGCATCGAACTCCTGCGACAACGCCATGGTCTTGATCGCCACGGTGCGGCCGATTTTCGGATCCTTGCCGAGATACACCACGCCCATCGCACCCTTGCCGAGCTCCTTCTCGATCTCATAGCGCCCCAGCATCGGCTTGGATACGCCGGCTCTGCCCAGCACCATGGTGCTGGCGTTGCTCTTGCCGGCAGCGCCGCCGAGTATCACCGTCTCCGACATCGCCTTGGACTGGGCCATGCGTTCATCCAGATCGCGGAACTTGGGGTTGTACTCCGCCATGTACTTGAACACCGACTCCGCCTTGTTGAACTGGCGCTTGCGCTCGAAATCCAGCCCGAGGTTGTAGAGCACCTCCATCAGGCTGTCGTCAATCGGCACCTTGCGGAATTTGTCGAAGGCCATATCCAGTTGCCCCTGCCCCTGGAACGCCAGTCCCAGCATGCGGTTGCTTTCCGCCGAATCCGCATCGGACTTGAGCTTGCCTTTTTCCGTAATAAGAAAATGCTTGGTGGTCAGCAGCAGATGGCCCACTAGCAGCAGCGTGGTGGGCAACATCAGCTGTAGCCACATCGCTTGCGTGGTCATCAACACGTAATGGGTAGCCAGTAATGACACGAACATCACTGCGGTAATCGCCGCGCCAACGCCCGCTTTCAGGCGCGGCAGCAGCACGATGAGGTACAACGCAACCACCAGAAAAATACCGCCTTCCGCCCAGAAACCCCACCCGGGCGCAACAAAGAAATCCTGCTTGAGGATGCTGGATACCGAATGCGCCAGAGTCAACACCGGCGCCATGCTGGCTGACACCGGCGTCACCTGCGGCATGCCGACCCCCGCGGCAGTGGCTCCGATCAGCACAATCTTGTCACGGTATTTTTCCGCCGGTATCTTGCCGGTCAATACATCGTAAAACGAATCCACCTGAAAGGCAGGCTTGCCCTCGCGATCCGCATAAAAATAGGTATGCATGCGCAGTGCCGGGTCAGTCGCAATATTCAGGTTGCCGACCTTCACCCCCTGCCCCAGGGTAACTTGAATATCCTTGGGCTCGAGATTCAGGCTCTTCGCCGCCAGCATCAACGACAACGAAGGGTAATACTGGTCAAAATAGCCCACCACCAGCGGCTCGGTGCGGATTCCGCCATCCACATCGGGTGTGGGATTGAGATGCCCTATGGCGATGGCGTTCGAACCCAGCGCCGGGATCGGCACCTGCACTCCCAGGGAAGGTATGGGCAGCGCACCCGCTATTCCTTCCCTGACATTGACCAGGTTGTTCTTTGTCACATAATCCGGCAACGGCTTGTCCGGCTTGCCTTGCGGCTCACCCAGCTCAAAGAACATGGCGAGCAGCACGTTCTTGGCATTGGCCATACTGTCACTGAGCTTATGATCGTTGTCGAGATGTTGCGCGGCCTCCTGCAACAGTGCCGTCAATTGCGCCAGCTCGCTCTGGTATACCGGATCCGGACTGTTCTTCAGGGTAGAGGCATCGAGCAGAGCGCTTGCTTTATTGATGTATTCCAGCCCGGCATCAACCTGCGGCTCGAAAAACAGCGAGGTATTGCCCACCACCTTGGCGTGTCCGGCGGCGAGCAAATCCAGCATTTTTGCCTGAGTTTCGCGCGGCCACGGCCAGCGCCCCAGATTGGCGATGCTGCGTTCATCGATCGCAATCACCGCAACCTTGTCGCTGGGCATCCGGGAGGAAGCGCGCACGCCAATGTCGTAGGCCTTGCGCTCCAGGCTCTGTATCAGATCGCTGTTGGCGCTGAACAGGAGCAGCAACGCCACCAGCAACCCGACAAACCAGTCCGCTTTCCAGAACAGTTTGTTATTTTTCACGTGGTTTTATCGCCCCTGATTTATTATTATTTGGCAGCTTATTTGTTTTATTGGCCGTTCACCAGGCGAATACTAAAACAATTTGCGAAATCAAACCATAACCCTTTTAATTCGTTACAAATTATCTAGGTCATTTTACATAACAAATAAGTGCCGCACTACTTGACTATCAGCACCGGCACAGTGGCGAGATGCAGCACCTTGCTCACCACCGAGCCCAGCAGCAAGGCGGCTAGCGCGTTCTGTCCCTGCGCCCCCATGGTGATCTGGTCAACCTGCTGCTCCCGCGCATACTGCACGATGGCTTCCGCCGGTGTGCCGACGCTGATGTGGTAGGTGTAGGCCAGGCCGGCGGCGTCCAGCATTTTGCGTGCTGCAGCCAGTGACGCCGTGCCCTGCTCGCGGTAATAGTCGTTGATCGTTTCCTGATTGATGAACAGCTTCACGTTGCCGGCAGCAATATTCCACTGCACGTTCAGCAAGAATATCTTCGGCGTATCCTTCAGCAGGGAGGCAGTGGCAATCACCTGGTCCACCGCCCGGTTGGCGCTGTCGGAACCGTCTACGGGAATTAATATTTTCATTTTGACCCCCCTTCAATGCTTGACATCGGATGTGCTGGACACCTGTTCATCCAGCAGATCCACCACCGGCATGGCCGCCGCCTTGCGTGCCGCCAGCCACAGGCCGAGCACCACCACCAGCACGGCGCACGCGGCGGGAAGCAGCCAGTGAGCCGCGTGCGGCATGCCCTCCAGCGCATGCGCCACCATCGAATCGCTCACCAGCATCTCCCCCGCGACGTAGCCGAGCAAGGCGCCGCCCGCAAAGATGATGAACGGGTAACGGTCAATCAGCTTCAGCACCAGCTGGCTGCTCCACGCGATCAGCGGGATGCTCACCAGCAGGCCGAACACCAACAGCATGACATTGCCATGCGCCGCCGCCGCCACACCCAGCACATTATCCATGCTCATGATGAAATCGGCGATGATGATGGTGCGCACCGCACCCCACAAATGGGTATTGGCCTGCACATTCTCCGCGTCGTGCTCCTCTTCCGGCAGGATCAGCTTGATGCCGATCCACAGCAGCATGAGCGCCCCGACCAGCTTGAGGTAAGGCAGGCCCAGCAGCCCCACGGCAAAAAAGGTGAGCACGATACGCAAACCGATGGCGCCCGCCACGCCGAACAGCACCCCCTTCCTGCGCTGCTCGGGCGGCAGGTTGCGGCAGGCCAGCGCAATCACCACCGCATTGTCGCCGCTGAGCAATACGTCGATGACGATGATCTTGAATACACCCACCCAGAAATGGGTGGAGTTCAGCATTTCCAGCATGGGTTAATTCCTGTATATATCCCGCGCGCAAACCGGCAACCGCGCTACAGGCGCAATGTTACAGAATTATTTTGAAGGACGCGGAGGATTGTGGAAGATGAAGAAGGCACGGCAAACGCGCAAGGTATCGCGCTGGCAACACCCGCAACATGCAACTCAAGGAGAGTGCGAAATGAAAAAGACAAAGATCACCGCATCCTGCGGCAACGTATTTCTTGACATCGCCTTTCCGCCGGATGAAGCTAGTAATGGGCGAACTGTGCAGCACAATCCGCGGCAAGCAATGGATGCAAGCCGCCAAGGAGCATGGCAATGCTGACCTTCATGAGCATGGCGTTGTTGGTTTATGGTTCCATGCATCTCTATGCATTCGGCAAGGTGTGGATGGCATTCCCGCATTCGTTCGGGTTGGCGCTGGCGCTGACGCTGGCGGGGATAGCCCTGACCTTCGCCCCGTTTATAGTCTGGTACATGGAACGGCAACACTGGCACGGCGCTGCCGTCGTCAACGCCTGGGCGAGCTACACCTGGATGGGGTTCCTGTTCCTGTTTTTTTGCATCAGCCTGGCATTCGATCTCGGCCATGCACTCGCGGCACTCCTGCAATTCAAGTGGCCCCTGAGCGATGCGATGGCGCTCACAATCGCAGGCCTGCTCGCATTCGCAGCGCTGGGCTACGGATTGTTCGAGGCGCGGCAGATCCGGGTTGAAGAAATAAACGTCACCACGCCCAAGCTCGCTTCGGGGCGCGTCACCATCGCGCAGATTTCCGACCTGCACCTCGGCATCATGATGGGGGATGCGCTACTCGAACGCATCACCGCCAGACTGAACGAGACCAGGCCAGACATCGTCGTGGCGACCGGAGACATTGTCGATGCCCAGGGAGACAACCTCGATGCGCTTGCGCGCCGCCTCCAGTCCTACGCTCCGCCACTGGGAGCTTACGCCGTCATCGGCAATCACGAATACTACGTGGGGCTGGATAACTCCCTGCATTTCCTGCGTAGCGCGGGCTTTACTGTGTTGCGCGGCGAATCGGCTAGAGCAGGCGGCATCGTCCTGGTAGGTGTCGATGATCCCAGCGTAGCGTCTTCAGGACAGCAAGCCCGGCTGGAAACCAGAAAAGCCCTTGCCTCGGCCACCGCGAATGACTTCATCGTCCTGCTCAAACACCAGCCGGTGGTGGATAGCGAGATAAGATTTGATCTGCAGCTCTCCGGCCACATCCATGGCGGCCAGATATTCCCGTTCGTCTATCTGACGCGGCTGGTCTATCGCGTGCACACCGGCCTCACCAGACTGGCCGATGGACGCCTGCTGTACGTCAGCCGCGGCGCCGGCACC
>JAGWMH010000117.1 GCA_028871775.1 Betaproteobacteria bacterium | reverse complement strand
CGCAGCATCGCCTGATACACAAAGGGCGGGAAACCGGCGGACTGGCGCTCCGCCAGCAGGATTTTTGCCCATCTGTCGTAATCGTGCTCGCGCAGGGCACTGAATAGCGGATGGTCGGGAAAGGCCGTCTGGATCAGTACCTCGCCCGGCTTGCCGGCGCGCCCGGCGCGCCCCGCCACCTGCGCGAGTTGCGCATACAGTTTTTCCGAGGCGCGGAAATCGCTGCTGTACAGCGCACTGTCCGGGTTGAGCACGCCGACCAGTGTGAGATTGGGAAAGTCGTGCCCCTTCGCCAGTATCTGCGTCCCCACCAGAATGTCCACCGCCTCATCGTGGATCTGCCGGCGCATGGCATTCCACGCCCCCTTGTTGCGCGTGCTGTCACGGTCCACCCGCAGGATGCGCGCCTTGGGAAAATATTCCTGCAATGCGCTTTCCACGCGCTGCGTGCCGATGCCCACCGGTTGCAGGTCGGTGTTGCCGCAGCCTGGGCAGGCGTGCGGCACGCGCGCCTGATGGCCGCAGTGGTGGCAGCGCAAACGCCTGTCCTGCAAGTGCAGCACGAGCTTGCCCGCGCAATTCGGGCAATCGGACAGCCAACCGCAGGCGGTGCACATCAGCACTGGCGCGTAGCCGCGCCGATTGATGAACACCAGGCTTTGTTCGCCGCGTTGCAGGCACTGCCCCAATGCGCTGAGCAGCTGCTCGCTGATGCCGTGCTGCAGTGCGGCATTGCTGATATTGATGCAGCGCACAGTCGGCAGTTGTGCCTGCGCCACAGCGCGCTCGGTGAGTTGCAGCAGGCGATAGCGCCCGGCCTGCGCGTTGTAATAGCTCTCCAGCGAGGGCGTGGCCGACCCCAGCATGATCGGCACGCCGCGCTGATTGGCGCGAAAGATCGCCACATCACGCGCCGAGTAGCGCAAGCCATCCTGCTGCTTGAACGAGGCATCGTGCTCCTCATCCACGATCACCAGCGCCAGTTGCGGCAGCGGCGTGAACACAGCCAGGCGCGTGCCGAGCACGATGCGCGCCTGGCCGGACTGCGCCCGCAGCCAGTTCTGCGTGCGTGCGCCATCGGCGAGGCCGCTGTGCAGGCTGGCCAGCTCTGCATCCGGAAAACGGCTGCAGAAATAATTTTCCAGTTGCGGCGTGAGATTGATCTCCGGCACCAGCAGCAGCACCTGCCCGCCCCGCTGCAACATCTGATGCATCAGGTGCACATAAATCTCGGTCTTGCCGCTGCCGGTAACGCCGTGCAGCAGAAAGCAACCGTAGCCTTGCGCTTGCATGACGGCGTCCACCGCCTGTTGCTGCGCGGCGGTCAGTGTGTGCGCATTGTTGAATGCAATCTGCTCCCCTCTCACGCTGGCGGGAGATAGGCCGGGGGAGAGGGCCTCCACCCACCCCGCCTGCAATAGCGCCTTGAGTACAGACGGTGCGCTCGGCGACAGCGCGCGCAACTGCGCGGCGCTCAATGCGCCCGCCTGCAAAGCCGTGAGGATGCGGTGCTGCACTACCTTGCGCCTGGGCAACTGACTCAGGTCGAGCGTGCACCCACTGACACTGAGCGTGTATTGCAGCGCCTCCTTGAACGTGACCGGCTCGCTGGAACGCAACCGCACCGGCAAGGCAGACAGCACAGTGGCGCCGAGGGGATGATGGTAGTAGTCGCTGCAGAAACGCAGCAGGGTGAGCAATTCGGCGGGCAACGGCGGAATCTCGTCCAGCACCCGCACCACAGGCTTGATGCGTTCCGCCGCCAAGTCGGAGTCTGCCGCGCATTCCATCACCACGCCTACCACCTGCTTGCGCCCGAACGGCACGATCACGCGCTGCCCAGGCACCGCGATGCCATCCGCCAGCACGTAATCGAACAGTGTAGCCAATGGCACATCCAGCGCGACGCGAACTATCGGCATTTAGCGAATCTTCCTCCGGAAATTTCTACAAAACTGCGCCAACCAGCTTGACCCGCCTGCATATTTTCTGTTGTCCACACAAGCTGTGGATAATGATGTGAATAACGCTGCAACAACTCCGTTAAGTGCAAATTATATATACTGTTTTGTTCGCCCGCTCATTTCATAGGCACAAAAATATATCAATAGAAACAGTTCGTTGCATAAAAAACCAAAGGCCGCACAAAAAATCCCTCGCGGCCTTTGGCTGGGCGCGGGGTTGTGTACAACCCCGCGAATGTCAAGCATTTCTTGGCACTGTTTCTAGTGATATTTGCGGCTCAGTTCATGCACCGCCTGTACCAGCGCCGCCGCTTTGTCCGGGTTGGTGAACTGGGAGATGCCATGCCCCAGGTTGAACACGTGGCCGCTGCCGTAGCCGTAGCTGGCAAGCACGCGCTCCGTTTCGGCGCGGATGACTTCCGGTGTGGCGAACAGCACGGCCGGATCGAGGTTGCCTTGCAACGCCACCTTGTGGCCGACACGCTGGCGCGCCACGCCGATGTCCATGGTCCAATCAAGACCCACCGCATCGCAGCCGATGTCGGCGATGCTGTCTATCCACAAACCGCCGCCCTTGGTGAACACAACGGAAGGAATGCGCACACCGTCTTTTTCCTTGGTCAAGCCGGCCACGATGCGTTGCATGTAAGCCAGCGAGAATTCGTGGTAAGCGGCATGCGACAACGCCCCGCCCCAGGAATCGAATATCATCACGGCCTGTGCGCCCGCTTCGATCTGCGCGTTGAGATATTGCGTCACCGCCTGTGCGGTGACATCCAGGATCTGGTGCATCAGCCTGGGCTCCTTGTACATCAAGGTCTTTACCCTGGCATAGTCGTCGCTGCTGCCGCCTTCCACCATGTAGCAGGACAGCGTCCACGGGCTGCCGGAGAAACCGATCAGCGGCACGCGCCCATCCAGCGCCTTGCGGATCTGCGACACGGCATCGGTTACATAGCGCAAATCCTTGCCGATATCCGGCACGCGCAACGCCTTGATCGCGGCCTCGTCATTCAACGGGCGTTCGAACTTGGGGCCTTCGCCCTCGGCGAAATACAGGCCGAGGCCCATCGCATCCGGCACGGTGAGGATGTCCGAAAACAGAATCGCCGCATCCAGCGGGAAGCGATCCAGCGGCTGCAAGGTCACTTCCGTCGCCATGTCCGGGCTCTTGCACAGGTTAAGGAAGCTGCCCGCGCGCTTGCGCGTGGCGCAGTATTCCGGCAGGTAGCGCCCGGCCTGGCGCATCATCCACAGCGGCGTGTAATCGGTTGGCTGGCGCAGCAGCGCGCGCAGAAAGGTATCGTTTTTCAGTTTGAAGTTCATTTTTCTCTTTTCTATCTACTGTTACTAAATCAAAAATCTTAAATTCAAGCCACAGAGGACACAGAGATAGTTCAGGATTCTTCAGAGGCTATCTTCGACCGTATAAACGAGGTGTTTATTGTAATAAACCAGTGCTTTTCTCTGTGATCTCTGTGTTCTCTGTGGCTAATTGTTTTTTTGAGGCTAACGGGGCAACACCGAGCTGCCCATCAAATACTCATCCACTGCGCGGGCAGCCTGGCGGCCCTCGCGTATGGCCCACACCACCAGCGATTGGCCGCGGCGCATGTCGCCGGCGGCGAACACCTTGTCCACGCTGGTCCGGTAACAGCCTGCGCCATCGGTCGCGGCCCTGGCATTGCCGCGGCTGTCTTTCTCCACGCCGAACGCATCCAGCACTTGCTGCGACGGATTGGTAAAGCCCATCGCCAGCAATATCAGATCCGCTTTCATTTCAAACTCGCTGCCCGGCACTTCCTGCATCCTGCCGTCCTTCCACTCGACGCGAGCCGCCTTGAGTCCGGTGACCTTGCCGTTCTTGCCGGTGAATTCCTTGGTGGCCACCGCCCAGTCGCGCTGGCAGCCTTCTTCGTGCGAGCTGGAAGTGCGCAGCTTGAGCGGCCAGTTCGGCCAGGTCAGCATCCTGTTTTCCATTTCCGGCGGGCGCGGCATCACTTCAAACTGGGTGATCGAGGCCGCGCCGTGACGGTTGGAAGTGCCCACACAATCGGAGCCGGTATCACCGCCGCCGATCACCACCACATGCTTGCCGCGGGCCGAGATCGGGTTTTTGCCGTCGCCCGCCACTTCCCTGTTCTGCGGAATGAGGAACTCCAGCGCATAGTGCACGCCCGCCAGTTCGCGCCCCGGCACCGGCAAGTCGCGCGGCTGTTCCGCACCGCCCGCCAGGATCACGGCATCGAATTTTTGCAGCAATTCTTTTGGCGTGATGGTCTTCTTCGCATCATTGGCTATGCCCTTGCCGGGTGCATCCTTGCCGATAAAAATACTGGTGCGGAATTCCACGCCCTCGGCCTGCAACTGCGCCATGCGCCAGTCGATCAGGCGCTTGTCGAACTTGAAATCGGGGATGCCGTAGCGCAGCAAACCGCCGATGCGGCTGTTCTTTTCAAACACCACCACGTCATGCCCGACGCGCGCCAGCTGTTGCGCAGCCGCCAGCCCGGCGGGGCCGGAGCCGACCACCGCAACTTTTTTTCCGGTCTTGTTTGCTGCCGGCTGCGGAACCACCCAGCCGTTCTCGCCGCCCTTGTCGATGATGGCGTGCTCGATGGACTTGATGCCCACCGCATCATCGTTGATATTCAGTACGCATGCCGCTTCGCACGGCGCGGGGCAGATGCGCCCGGTCACTTCCGGGAAGTTGTTGGTGGAGTGCAGCACGTCCAGCGCCTGCTTCCAGTTGCCGCGGTACACCAGATCATTCCAGTCCGGGATGATGTTGTTGACCGGGCACCCTGTCATGCAGAACGGGGTACCGCAATCCATGCAGCGCGCACCCTGTGTCCCGGCCTGCTCGTCGGTCAGGTGCAGTACGAACTCGTGATAATTTTTCAGGCGTTTCGCAACCGGCAAATGCTCTTCGCTCAAGCGGTGGAATTCCATGAACCCGGTGATCTTGCCCACTTACGCCACCTCCTTTTGCCTGGCTTGCTGCGCCGCAATTTCCTGCAAGGCGCGGCGATACTCGGTCGGCATCACCTTGACGAATTTCGGCAGGTAGCGCGCCCAGTTATCGAGAATAAGCTTGGCACGCACGCTGCCGGTGTAGCGCAGGTGCTTCTCGATCTTGCCGCGCAACGCTGCTGCATCGGCCTTGCCCAGATGATTGAGATGCACGAGGCCATGTACCTCGACCTCTCCGGTCTCGCTGGCTGCCGCCTCTTCGGGGATCGCCTCCAGCTGCACCATGGACATGTTGCAGCGTCCAGCAAATGTGCCTTCCTCATCCAGCACGTAAGCCACGCCACCGGACATGCCCGCGGCAAAATTGCGCCCGGTCTGGCCCAGCACGACCACCATGCCGCCGGTCATGTATTCGCAGCCGTGGTCGCCCACGCCTTCCACCACCGCAACCGCGCCGGAATTGCGCACGGCAAAACGCTCGCCCGCCACGCCGCAGAAATAGCCCTCGCCACTAGTCGCGCCGTACAGCACCGTGTTGCCGACGATGATATTTTCTGCCGCCACAAATTTGCATTCCTTGGGTGGCAGCACCACAATGCGCCCGCCGCACAAACCCTTGCCGGCATAGTCGTTGCACTCGCCGGTCAGCTCCAGCGTGATGCCGTGCGCGAGGAAGGCGCCAAAGCTCTGCCCGGCCGTGCCTTTCAACTTCACGGTGATGGTGTTGGCTGGCAGTCCGGCCTGGCCATAACGCTTCGCCACTTCATACGACAGCATGGTGCCGACGGTGCGATTAACATTTCTGATGGCGCTCTCGATGACCACCGGTTTTTTATGCTCCAGTGCGGCTCCGGCTTGCGCGATCAACCGGTTATCCAGCGCCTTTTCCAGTCCATGCTCCTGTCCTTCGACATGGAAACGCGCCACACCGGCGGGCACCTCCGGCTGATGGAATATCCTGGAGAAGTCCAGACCCTGCGCCTTCCAGTGCGCAATGCCGTGTTTCATGTCGAGCAAATCGCTGCGGCCGATCAGCTCGTCAACCTTGCGGATGCCCATTTGCGCCATGTATTCGCGCAGTTCTTCGGCGACAAAGAAGAAGTAGTTCACCACGTG
>JAGWMH010000116.1 GCA_028871775.1 Betaproteobacteria bacterium | reverse complement strand
AATTCATACTCATTTCAAGGCGCTTGGCAGCGTTGCTTCTTCCGAACGCGCCGCTTTTATTTTCCTGAGTGGCGCATTTTTTTGTACCTTTTTAATGTTCAGCGCCACCAAGTTCCAGCTTGATTACTACATAGACATCATCTTCCCTTTTGCGGCCATTCTCTGCGCCCGCTTCTTGAATAATTCGGACGTCAGCCGCCCTTTGTTTATTGCGCAGATGTGCCTGATATTCCTGCTCGCTTTGATAACGATTGCGCTGAGTATTTATGTAAATAACTTCATACTACTGGCGACGGTAGCCATATTCTTGGTTGGGTCGTCGTATTACTTCTACGCAACGAGAGCGGCATCATTAAAACTCCGCACTATCATTTACTCTGTTCTCGCAATCGACCTGCTGTACATATTTCTAGCTTTATTGACTACTTTAGCTTTTACGCAATACAGCGTAGCTCATAACGCTGCCAAATTATTAGGCAGGCAGTCTGGCATGCCGGTCTATATTTATCAAATGCCCGGCGTGGCAAGAGAGTTAGCCCTGTATAGTAAGGCGCCCTGCTACGCCATAGACACTGTTGAATCCCTTACGCAGCCCAAAGGGAATTTTTACTTGCTTGTAAAACACGATCAGGCGCAACAACTGCATCTGGATCCAGCGCAATTCATGCAATTCGCCAGCATGGAACTGGTTGTTCACAAAACCGGAACTTTCAAAAGATTATTGCGATTAGCCAAGGGCAACTGGCCGCTGGAAACTATAGATTTTCTGCAATACTCTGCTCCATGATTTACTAGGCTAACTAGTTCCCATCCAGAAACATAACAATTCGATTTGCATGGAGAACCGTTTCTCGAATAGGGTGGCCGCCAAGAAGGACCTGTAAGCCTTCGATTTCAAGGCAGCCACCGGTACGCAGATCAGCTAGTGCAGGCAGGTGCAGACTTACCGACGGTGAGGCGGCATGAACAGCCAGCGCCGGGTCACGCCGTGGTGGAATTCGTGGCGCGCGACAAGGAGGGTGGCCGCGCGCATCGGCTGCATGAAATCAGCCGCTTCGTGCGCGAGGTGGGGCAGTGGTTTTATGTGGATGGGGATATTGTGTAGTTCGCCGCAATGCCGAGTTTAACTACAGATCATCTGGAGTAAGGTCTGTATGCTTTGCGATGCGCGCTAACATTTTTGGGCCGATTTCGTCGCCGTCGTGGAAGGCGAAAACAAAATCAGGCCAGCCTTGGCGGGAAAGTGTCTTGTGTGAACCGGATTGCCGTTTGATTTCCCAACCGAGCCGCAACAGCGCGGCAAGAAGACGTTTGGCTTTGACCGAAGGCCATTGGCTCATGCCGCGAGCGGGATGGAAATAATTATGTCTAAAGGGCGGCTTTCGCCATGCTCAAGACGTTCGGCGATAACGCGAAGGGCGAGAACCTCAGCCTTCGACATTGCTTCCAGGGAGGTTGCACCGTAAGCGAGGACACCCGGTAACTCCGGCACTTCCGCCAACCAACGCCCATCCGCTTCCTGCTCATGCTCTATGGTGAAATTCATTTGGTCTTCCAGTTCAATTTACATTGAAGGCTCATTTTACTCCAAAATAATATGGACAGCCTGCTGGAGTCCATCACACGAAACCATGCTACTGCTATAAAATTGGCCCCACGCGTGTGTGCGCAGATTGCATAGATTGTAGATTGCACTAAACCATTTTTGCCAAAATTTCTTTTTGCAAGGATTTAACAAAACCGTTCACACCAGCTTTTAGCCGCCAGTATTTTTTATCTAAATTAGATAGCTTACTTCCCTTTTTCCAATTCGGATATTTGGAGAGTTCGTCGTTAACTTTACCGCTGTGTTTTATGCAGTTGTTGATACAGCGAAGCTCATCGTAGGCATTAAATCCATTCAACTTTTCTATATTGCAAATCTTCTTGCTAACTTGTTTCTTTAACTCAGCTATTCTATAAAAACTTCTTATCTGTGCTTCGGTAAAAAGGCCGCTAAATTTCAGCATATCTTTAATTGCAATTTCGATAGTCTTGTAAAACGCAACTACCATCATCTCACCCGCGAGTTCTGTTGTTTTCTCACTAAGGAAGCATTCGTCTGAGAGGGTATCTATTAGGTAAGCCTTTTCCTCCTTAGATAAAGAATTGTCCACAGTGATGTCGTTAGCCTGCTGCTTTAGTTCTTTCTCTAAATGGACCTTTGCCTGGGTGGCCGACAGATAAATTCCTTCTATCGTCTTTTCGTAATAATGTGTGGCGAGGTTTACTTGCAATTTCTGAAGGCTTAGTTTTGTCATAATGGTTGAGTTCACACTGAGAAGATATTGAATTCTTCCTGCCTTAACACGAATACAATGAGCGCCACCCATTGGACTTCCCCTGTCCAAATAATACGGATGACTACGGATACATGAGGCGGCAATCTAGCAGTAAAAAACTTATTTTGCCAGTGGGTAAGATTTTTGGTTCGAGTCCAGAACGGGAGCCAGCTATAACCTGAATACTGACGACTGTTGTTGGCGGCTATCAGATATTCACTATCAGTTTAAGCTCAAATTACTACAGGCAAAGTGCGTTAGACTTTCCCCCGCATAGCCATTAGACTTGCGCACTTTTTTCACAGGCTTTAACCATGTCCGCTGACATTGAACAGACACTGACCGAACCCGCTGCCGTGCCGCGCGAGCTGATTGCGCGCGAAGTGGCGCGCCGCCGCACCTTTGGCATCATTTCGCACCCGGATGCGGGCAAGACCACGCTCACCGAAAAGCTGCTGCTGTTCTCCGGCGCGATCCAGCTGGCGGGCACGGTGAAGGGGCGCAAGAGCGGGCGACACGCCACTTCCGACTGGATGGAGATCGAGAAGCAGCGTGGTATTTCCGTGGCCAGTTCGGTGATGCAGTTCGAGTATCGCGACCATGTGGTGAACCTGCTCGACACGCCCGGCCACCAGGATTTTTCCGAGGACACTTACCGCGTGCTCACCGCCGTGGATTCCGCGCTGATGGTGATCGATTCGGCGAAGGGGGTGGAGGCGCAGACCATCAAGCTGCTCAACGTGTGCCGCATGCGCAACACGCCGATCCTCACCTTCATGAACAAGATGGACCGCGAGACGCGCGACCCGCTGGAGCTGCTGGATGAGGTGGAGTCGGTGCTGCAAATCCAGTGCGCGCCGGTGACCTGGCCGCTGGGCATGGGCAAGACGTTTCGCGGCGTGTATCACCTGCTGCGCGACGAGATCATGCTGTTCGAAGCGGGCGGGGAACGCGCCGACCAGGAATTCGAGGTCATCAAGGGCATCAACAATCCGCGCCTGGCCGAGATGTTTCCGCTGGAAATCGAGCAGCTCAAGGCGGAGGTGGAGCTGGTGCATGGCGCTTCGCATCCGTTCGATCTGCAACGATTCCTCGACGGCAAACAGACGCCGGTGTTCTTCGGCTCCGCGATTAATAACTTCGGCGTGCGCGAAATTCTCAACGCCTTGCTGGACTGGGCGCCCGCGCCGCGCGAGCGCGATGCCACGGTGCGTGCCGTGCAGCCCACGGAGCAGGCTTTTTCCGGTTTCGTGTTCAAGATCCAGGCCAACATGGACCCGGCGCACCGCGACCGCATCGCCTTCCTGCGCGTGTGCTCCGGGCATTTCGAGCGCGGCATGAAGATCAGGCACCTGCGCATCAACCGCGAGATTCGCGTATCGAACGTGGTCACCTTCATGGCTTCCAGCCGCGAGCAGGTGGAGGAGGCTTACGCGGGCGACATCATCGGCCTGCCCAATCACGGCAACATGCAGATCGGCGACAGTTTCTCCGAAGGCGAGCTGTTGCAGTTCACTGGGATTCCGTATTTCGCGCCGGATTTTTTCCGCTCGGTGCGCATCCGCAACCCGATCAAGGTCAAGCAACTGCACAAGGGCTTGCAGCAGCTCGGTGAAGAGGGCGCGGTGCAGGTATTCAAGCCGGTCAGCGGCGGCGATCTGATCCTCGGCGCGGTCGGCGTGTTGCAGTTCGACGTGGTCGCCAGCCGCCTGCAGGGAGAATACGGCGTGGACGCGGTGTTCGAGGGCACCAGCACCACCAGCGCGCGCTGGGTCACCTGCGACGACAAGAAGATGCTCGCCGATTTCGAGAAGGCGTTATCCAACAACGTCGCGTACGATGCCGCAGGCAACATGGCCTACCTTGCGCCGAACAATGTGAACCTCAAGCTCACGCAGGAGCGTTGGCCAAAGGTGGTGTTCCATACTACGCGCGAGCATGCCGTGAAGTTGTGATGCAACAACTCGAGTTCAAGCTGCGTGGTGAATTTGTCGAGCTCAACCAGTTGCTCAAGCTGGCGGGCGTGTGCGACAGCGGCGGAGCGGGCAAAGTGCTGGTGGCGGAGGGCGTGGTGTCGGTGGACGGCAAGGTGGAACTGCGCAAGACCGCCAAGATACGCGCGGGTTCGGTGGTGACGCTGGGCGATGTGCGCATTCAGGTCATCGGATAAATTCCATGCTGTATATTTCCCACAATGTCATCATTCCAGACCGCGAGATCGAAATCAGCGCCGTTCGCGCGCAGGGGGCGGGCGGACAGAGCGTCAACAAGGTTTCCAGCGCGGTGCATCTGCGCTTTGACATCAACGCGTCATCGCTGCCGGATGAATTCAAGCAGCGACTGCTGCAATTGAATGACCAGCGCATCACCAGGGATGGCGTGATCGTCATCAAGGCGCAGGAGTTTCGCAGCCAGGACAAGAATCGCGGCGAGGCGTTAAGGCGCCTGAAGCAGCTGGTGCAAAGTGTGGCGGTATTGCCGGCTGTGCGCCGTGCCACCAAGCCCACGCGCAGTTCGCAGCAGAAGCGGCTGGAGAACAAGACCCGGCGCGGCGGAGTGAAGGCGCTGCGCGGGCGGGTAGTGGAGTGATTATTCCCTCCCTCTTGCAGGGGGAGGGGTAGGGAGAGGGTAGAAAATTATGGTAACCGACCCCCATCCTATCCTTCCCCCTGTAAGTGGGAAGGAATTTTTTGGCGTGCGTAGCTGCCTGTCGATTCAGAGGAAACACATGGCTATTAAAGCAACCATATTCAAGGCCGATCTGCAAATCGCAGATATGGAGCGTCATTATTACCACGACCACGCGCTGACCCTGGCGCGCCACCCTTCGGAAACCGATGAGCGCATGATGGTGCGCTTGCTGGCTTTTGCGCTGCACGCGCATGAGCATTTGTCGTTCGGGGAGGGGATGACTGCCGATGACGAGCCGGATCTGTGGCTGAAGGATTTGACCGGCGCCATCAAGCTCTGGATAGATGTGGGGCTGCCCGACGAGAAGCTGATCCGCAAAGCATGCGGGCGCGCCGGGCAGGTGGTGGTTTATGCCTATGGCGGGCGTACCGCCGAGATGTGGTTCGCCCAGAACAGTGAGAAATTCGAGCGGCTCAAGAACCTCACCGTGATCAACCTGCTGCCGGAAAATACGCGCGCCCTGGCGAAGCTGGCGCAGCGCACCATGCAGTTGCAATGCACCATTCAGGATGGGCAGGTTTGGCTAAGCGACGGTAACGACAGCGTGCCGGTGGAGCGCGTGACGCTGAAAGGTACTAAAGTCGGGCGCTAAGAGTCGTTGAAGATGGGGCGGGCAACTTTGCCCGCCGCCGTCTTATGCCGCCGTTCCTTCATCCGCCGGCTGTTCCGGCTGGTCTTTGTTGGCTTTTTCCGCCAGCTTGCGTTGTCTTTTCTCTTCTTGTTTTTTCTTCTTTGCTAATTCTTTCTGGCGTTTCTCGAATTGAAAATTAGGTTGTGCCAATTTGATGTCTCTTTGCAGGTAGGGTTGATAGGAAAAGCCGTCGAAGTTACCTGTGCACACGATACCAGATAGCGCCGATAAGGTAGAAGGTAATTTGCTGCCCAGATTAAAATTTAGGGAAACGCTGAATAAGTACGTCATCGCGAGAATAAGCCGTTAGCCGCGAGCGAAGCGTGGCGGGAAGCGACGTGGCGATCCAGAACTATGTGATCTTTTAGGATTCCTGGATTGCTTCGCTGCGCTCACAATGACGATCTTGGACTTGCTCAGCA